>NZ_VNXE01000120.1:0-79860 GCF_009820115.1 Escherichia sp. HH41S | reverse complement strand
AAAACTTTTGCGGTCTGCCCCCGGACAGTCGTTTCCGGCCGTGGCAGTGATGCCCCTTGCGGCGAAGGTTCTCAAACAGGTGATGGTAATACCGGAGGGAACAAACGGCAGGTCCCCGCAAAACGTCAAAACCGCGGCTCCCGAAACTCAACAGATGATGGGGGCTGAAAACATCAACAGAAGGAGACACATCATGGCAGTTCGTGGAATTAACAAGGTCATTCTTGTCGGTCGCCTGGGAAAAGATCCGGAAGTCCGTTACATCCCCAACGGGGGCGCAGTGGCAAATCTGCAGGTGGCCACGTCTGAAACCTGGCGTGACAAACAGACGGGGGAGATGCGGGAGCAGACAGAATGGCATCGCGTGGTGCTGTTCGGCAAGCTCGCGGAAGTGGCAGGTGAATATCTGCGTAAGGGCGCGCAGGTCTACATCGAGGGGCAACTCCGTACCCGTAGCTGGGACGACAACAACGGCGTCACCCGTTACATCACTGAAATCCTTGTTAAAACTACGGGCACCATGCAGATGCTGGGACGTGCCGCAGGTGCACAGACTCAGCCGGAAGAGGCACAACAGTTCAGCGGTCAGCCTCAGCAGGAACCTCAGCCGGAACCTCAGGTGGAGGCCGGTACGAAAAAAGGAAGCGCAAAAACGAAAGGCCGTGGACGTAAGGCCGCGCAGCCCGAGCCTCAGCCGCCGTCTGAACCCGAGTATAACTTCGATGATGACATTCCGTTCTGATCGGGCTGATCGTGATAACCGCCCCGTCCAGTGCGGGGCATCACCGGAGAAATGAGAATGAGCGAATATTTCAGAATACTTCAGGGGCTGCCAGACGGTCCTTTTACCCGAAAACAGGCCGAAGCCGTTGCCGCACAGTACCGGAACGTCTTTATCGAGGATGATCACGGCGAACATTTTCGCCTGGTTGTCCGTAATAACGGTGCAATGGTCTGGCGTACCTGGAATTTTGAGGACGGTGCCGGGTACTGGATGAACCATGTCATCCGGGATTTCGGCATTCTTAAGTAAGAGAGGTGCCGGACGGGAACACGTCCGGCAGACATACAACCATCCCAGCTAAAGGAGAAATATATGTCAGTTACAGAGTCTAAGGCAAAAAAGGGGTATAAATCCAGCCATAAACTGTCAAAAGCACAGGAAACCGTCCTGTCTGCCCTGCTGGCGCAGACGGAGGAAGTGAGCGTGCCGCTGGCCTCACTGATTAAGTCACCGCTGAATGTGCGCACGGTGCCGTATTCTGCGGAGTCTGTCAGCGAACTGGCGGAGTCCATTAAGGGCGTTGGCCTGTTGCAGAATCTGGTCGTGCATACCCTGCCTGGTGACCGTTACGGTGTCGCCGCAGGTGGTCGCCGACTGGCAGCACTCAACATGCTGGCAGAGCGTGGAATCATTCCGGCTGACTGGCCTGTCCGCGTGAAAATTATTCCGCAGGAACTGGCGACTGCCGCATCGATGACCGAGAACGGTCATCGTCGGGATATGCACCCTGCCGAACAGATTGCCGGATTCCGCGCAATGGCGCAGGAAGGCAAAACACCTGCACAAATTGGTGATTTGCTGGGCTATTCACCCCGCCACGTTCAGCGAATGCTGAAACTGGCAGACCTTGCACCAGTCATCCTCGATGCGCTGGCAGAAGACCGCATCACCACCGAGCACTGTCAGGCGCTGGCGCTGGAGAACGACACCGCGCGTCAGGTGCAGGTGTTTGAAGCCGCCTGCCAGTCAGGATGGGGCGGTAAACCGGATGTGCGGGTTATCCGCAACCTGATTACCGAAAGTGAAGTGTCGGTGGCGGGGAACACTAAATTCTGCTTCGTGGGGGCTGATGCCTTCTCGCCAGATGAACTGCGCACCGATTTGTTCAGCGATGACGGGGAGGGTTATGTCGACCGTGTGGCGCTCGATGCCGCTCTGCTGGAAAAACTCCAGGCTGTCGCTGAACACCTTCGGGAAGCCGAAGGCTGGGAATGGTGCGCCGGACGCATGGAGCCTGTCGGTTTCTGCCGTGAGGATGCCGGAACATACCGCAGTCTGCCGGAGCCGGAAGCGGTGCTGACGGAGGCAGAAGAAGAACGCCTGAACGAACTGATGGCACGTTACGACGCGCCGGAAAATCAGTGCGAGGAATCCGACCTGCTGGAAGCAGAAATGAAGCTGATTGACTGCATGGCGAAGGTCAGGGCGTGGACGCCGGAGATGCGTGCCGGAAGCGGTGTGGTGGTGTCCTGGCGTTACGGTAATGTGTGTGTCCAGCGTGGTGTGCAGTTGCGCAGTGAAGATGACGCGGCTGACGACGCTGACCGCACGGAACAGGTGCAGGAAAAGGCCTCCGTGGAGGAAGTCAGCCTGCCACTGCTGACGAAAATGTCTTCCGAACGCACGCTGGCAGTCCAGGCGACACTGATGCAGCAACCGGACAAATCCCTGACACTGCTGGCATGGACGCTCTGCCTGAATGTGTTTGGCAGCGGGGCGTACAGTAAACCAGCACAAATCAGCCTGGAATGTGAACATTATTCGCTGACCAGCGATGCGCCATCGGGGAAGGAAGGTGCCGCATTCATGGCGCTGATGGCAGAAAAAGCCCGTCTTGCTGCCCTGTTACCGGAGGGATGGTCACGGGATATGACGACATTCCTGTCACTCAGTCAGGAGGTACTGTTATCCCTGCTCAGTTTCTGCACCGCATGCAGCCTTTACGGTGTCCAGACCCGCAATTGTGGTCACACGTCACGCAGTCCGCTGGATTCGCTGGAAACGGCTATCGGATTCCACATGCGCGACTGGTGGCAGCCGACAAAAGCGAACTTCTTCGGACACCTGAAAAAGCCGCAGATTATCGCAGCCCTGAATGATGCCGGACTGTCCGGTGCCGCCCGGGACGCGGAGAAAATGAAGAAAGGCGATGCGGCTGAACATGCAGAGTTCCATATGAAAGACAACCGCTGGGTGCCTGGCTGGATGTGTGCACCACGCCCACAGACGGATGCCACTGAACGCGCCGATAACCTGGCTGATGCCGCCTGACCGCCAGTTATAAACCATTTACTACACCGCCCCGCCGGAGACGGGGCGGCAGCAAGGGAGATACCGTGATGAAAACTGAACTGACCCTGAATGTCCTGCAGACCATGAACGCACAGGAATATGAAGATATCCGGGCAGCCGGAAGTGATGAACGTCGTGAGCTGACACACGCCGTGATGCGGGAGCTGGATGCGCCGGACAACTGGACGATGAACGGCGAGTATGGCAGCGAGTTCGGGGGCTTTTTCCCCGTCCAGGTCCGTTTCACGCCTGCCCACGAACGTTTTCACCTGGCGTTATGTTCACCAGGTGACGTCTCTCAGGTCTGGGTGCTGGTTCTGGTGAATGCCGGTGGTGAGCCGTTTGCGGTGGTTCAGGTACAGCGGCGGTTTGCACCGGAAGCCGTCAGCCATTCACTGGCACTGGCGGCGTCACTGGATGCGCAGGGGTACAGCGTTAACGACATCATCCATATCCTGATGGCGGAAGGAGGTCAGGTATGAGCGCATGTTCACAGGCACTGGTTCCCCTCAGCACAGAGCAACAGGCCGCATGGCGGGCGGTGGCGGAGACGGAAAAACGCCGCCATCAGGGAAACACGCTGGCGGAATATCCGTATGCGGGGGCGTTTTTCCGCTGTCTGAACGGAAGCCGCAGGGTTTCGCTGTCTGACCTGCGATTTTTCATGCCATCCCTGACCGCAGAAGAACTGCGCGGTAACCGTCTTCAGTGGCTGTATGCCGTCGATGTGCTGATTGAAACACAGGGCGAGGTCTGCCTCCTTCCCCTTCCCGGTGATGCGGCAGAGCGGTTGTTCCCGTCGGTGCGGTTCTGTGTCAGGGAACGCAGTCGCCATAAATCCGCGCTGGTCATGCAGAAGTACAGCCGTCAGCAGGCACGGGAGGCAGAGCAGAAAGCCCGTGCGTACCAGGCGCTGGTTGCTCAGGCTGAAATCGAACTGGCATTCCATTCACCGGAAACAGTCGGAAGCTGGCATGCCCGCTGGAGTGACCGGGTGGCAGAGCATGACCTGGAAACCCTGTTCTGGCAGTGGGGTGAGCGTTTTCCGTCACTGGCCGGAATGGAACGCTGGCAGTGGCAGGATATGCCGTTCTGGCAGGTCATCGCGGAAGCCAGTATGGCGGCAAAGGAGGCCGGTCATGTTGTCCGTGAGATGGAGCGGTGGATGGTGCCGAACAAACTCCGGGAGGTGGCGTGATGCAGAACGCCAGACATCCGAAAACACACAGGGAACTGTGTGAACTGGCCTGCCGTTTTCTCCGCAACAACGGCTTTAAGGTAGTGTTCGGTGACCGTTTTCACGCATGGACGCCCTGCGGTGAACATCCTGATGCCCTGGGCTTCCGTAACGGAGCGTCATGTCTCATTGAGGTGAAATGCTCACGGTCTGATTTCCTGGCTGACCGGAAAAAGGTGTTCAGGGCAGAGCCGGAAAAGGGCATGGGAGACTGGCGTTTTTATCTTTGTGAGCCGGGCGTGATTACCGTGGACGATTTACCGGCGGGCTGGGGACTGTTGTATGTGATTAACGGGCGGGTCAGAAAGATACATGGCTGGCCCGGAAATCATCAGTGGGTGGTTACGGTTGCAAAACCGTTCAGGGCAAACAAACAGGCTGAATGCGATTATCTGTTCAGTGCTCTGCGTCGGCTGGAAATCCGGGGCGTAACGGAGAACGGTGCAGATGCTGACAGGGTGCAGACATATGGGCTATGATGTGCCCGGCGCTTGAGGCTTTCTGCCTCATGACGTGAAGGTGGTTTGTTACCGTGTTGTGTGGCAGAAAGAAGATAGCCCCGTAGTTAATTTTTCATTAACCCACGAGGCATCCCATATGTCTGACAACATCAGGATAGCCTCTTACCGCGCTTTGCGCAAGGAGAAGAAGGCCATGAAACTACCACGAAGCTCCCTTGTCTGGTGTGTGTTGATCGTGTGTCTCACACTGTTGATGTTCACTTATCTGACACGAAAATCGCTGTGCGAAATTCGTTACAGAGACGGGGACAGGGAGGTGGCGGCTTTCATGGCTTACGAATCCGGTAAGTAGCAACCTGGAGGCGGGCGCATGCCCGCCTTTTCAGGGCTGATGCTGGTCTGACTGCACTGAAGCGCCTTTATGAAGGGACTGCCGGTTTGTCCATTTTACGGCAGTCCCTTTTTCCTTACTGGCATTGTGCGGGCATGAACAACCAGACTGCCAGGAAGGCCGTTTCCCTTCGGGAACGGGGATGAACGCGCGCCTGCGGCGCCCGTTCTTCTCCTCCGCCTTCTCTGTTTATGGCCAGTTGTCAGAAATGACATTACTTTTCCCGTGATTATTCTCTTTTTCTTCCTGCTCTGATTCTGACTACTGCAGTGTTGTCCTGTCTGCCGGGCGCCCCTTCGGCTCCCGGCTGCCTGGCGGCATCCGGTCGTCAGGCCCGACTCCGACAGGCAGCTGCTGGCGCACCCGCCAGTCTCCGCCGAACCCGCTGGCGCGGTTTCGGGCTGTCGCTACGGTCCGATGCGTGAAAACCCCGGGCTTGCAGCGACCGTTCCGGTCGCGCCGCCTCTGTCGCGCCGTGGCCTGCGCTCCTGGCATCCCGGCAAAAGGCCGCCGGGATGTAAGGCGCAACGCCGTTTCGCGCACGCGCTCTTCGTCGTTGCGGCGGGTCCCTGCCCGTTGTTGTATCCGGTGCCCTGCACCCGTTTAAGCCCCTGTCGCCGGGGGCAAAGACAGCCACAACCGTCTCCGCCAGTCCAGGGGTGAAATGCACATCCCACAAAAGTTTTTGCCCAAAAGCCGGCAAAAACTTTTGCGGTCTGCCCCCGGACAGTCGTTTCCGGCCGTGGCAGTGATGCCCCTTGCGGCGAAGGTTCTCAAACAGGTGATGGTTAATACCGGAGGGAACAAAGAGCAGGTCCCCGCAAAACGTCAAAACCGCGGCTCCCGAAACTCAACAGATGATGGGGGCTGAAAACATCAGATGCAGGAGGAATTATGAGCGCATTTTCTTTTAACACCACTTATCAGCCAACCGGTGATCAGCAAAAAGACGCAATCGCACAAATCGACATCATGCAGAGTCGTGCTGTTCAGGCAAATCTTGCATATCAGAGCAGCCAGGATGCGGAAACGCTGATGAAACAGTTAAGGCAAATCAATGATGAACTGGGGGCGTTGTTGGACAGCGTGGAAAATCACACGCCAGTTATCAGAAAAAAAGCCAGTGATTTGAGTGCACTGATGATGCTTTTCAGCCAACAGGCCGGTCAGCCATGACCAGTCCGGTGTGATGATTCCCCCCCTCCCTGATTGTTGTCAATTTGTTAATAATCAGGGGGTAAGCGAAAAAATTTTTGACTTATTTTTTCTTTCAGCGAGGAGTGAATATTATGCGACTGGCTTCCCGTTTTGGCCGATATAATTCCATTCGCCGTGAGCGCCCGTTAACGGATGACGAATTAATGCAGTTTGTGCCGTCTGTTTTTTCTGGTGATAAACATGAATCCCGGAGTGAGCGTTATACATATATCCCAACCATCAATATCATCAATAAGTTACGTGATGAAGGTTTCCAGCCGTTCTTTGCCTGTCAGAGTCGGGTTCGTGATTTGGGGCGTCGCGAATACAGTAAACATATGTTACGTCTTCGCAGGGAAGGGCATATTAACGGGCAGGAAGTTCCTGAAATTATCCTGCTTAATTCACATGATGGTTCATCCAGTTATCAGATGATCCCCGGAATTTTTCGTTTTGTCTGCACAAATGGCCTGGTGTGCGGGAATAATTTTGGTGAAATCCGCATTCCGCATAAAGGCGATATTGTCGGGCAGGTTATCGAGGGAGCATATGAAGTGCTCGGTGTCTTTGATAAGGTCACTGATAATATGGAGGCAATGAAAGAAATTCATCTTAACAGTGACGAGCAACATTTATTTGGCAGGGCTGCACTGATGGTCAGGTATGAGGATGAAAATAAAGCGCCAGTGACGCCTGAACAAATAATTACTCCCCGTCGTCGGGAGGATAAACAGAACGATCTCTGGACGACCTGGCAGCGGGTTCAGGAGAATATGATAAAAGGTGGATTATCGGGAAAAAGTGCCTCCGGTAAAAATACAAGGACAAGAGCCATTACTGGCATTGATGGTGACATCCGAATCAACAAAGCATTATGGATGATTGCCGAACAGTTCAGGGAGTGGAAGTCATGATAATATAAGTAAAGCCCCGAAAGAATTTTTCGGGGCTTTACTTATATTATCATTCTGCGGCATTGCTGTGTCGTCTGATATGCCTCAATTTCATCAACTGACTTTCCGGTCGTCTGTAAATATTGTGCCCGCAAAAAATGGTCTGGCAGGAGGCTGCGCAGTTACCGGGTATATATAAGATGGGTTCCCGCTTCGCGGGGCTTCGGCCAGTCAGCATTATCACTCATATGATATTTTTGTGTGTGGCCTTCCATGTCGCTGTCGCGGCATAACATCTTTCAGTACCCTCGTTTGTTCTTTATATTGCGATAAATGTTCTGTATTTTTGTAGCATAAATTTTTCTGCGTCGTTCCTGTTCCTCTGTGTTGCGAAAACCGGCATTGTAAGCACCGACAGCCCGCCACGTTACGCCCCACTTTTTGAACGCTATTGCCAGGTAATACGCACCGGTATAAATATTCATGCACGGGTCTGTAACCAGGTGTTCCGGTTTTATTCCGTAACGTGACAACTCCTTAAAATGCTGGGAGTCGATTTGCATCAGGCCGGAGCCATATCCCGTAACAGGGTTAATGCCGATAGCATTAACCCTGTTACGGGATTCATGCCATGAAATCGCTCTCAGTAAATCGGGATCTATTTTGTAATCTCTGCCAGCAAGTTCAAAACAGTCAGAGGAATATGTATTTCCTGCAAACATTATGAGGATAATGGCGATAATCTTATGCATGTTTTTACTATTTATAGCGTCAATACTATGGAGTGAGCATGCCATTTTTGCGCTTTACAGGCAATGCCCCGAAATTCCGAATCAGCCCCGGGATGCTTTTTGCCTCATCTCTCCTCTGAAAGTATTTTCCTCACACATCACGCAAAACTATGTTTTGCATGATTTATCTTTAGAATCAGTGCATTAAAATTATTTCATGTGGCAAAGTTTACGATTTTCAGTCATATGCAGCACCGTAACAGTGCTGCTTTGTGGCTGGATCAGGCACTGTAAGCAGCACTATTACAGTGCTAATTCTTATTAATCATAATGTTACTAAAATACAGGCACTGTAACGGTGCCTGTTACGGTGCTGGATTGTGGCTGGATTTTGCCTGTACGGTGCTGCTTGCAGTGCCTGATATTGGTGCTATAGTGCCTGTTATGGTGCTGCGGTGCTGGATCAGGCACTGTTGCTTGTTTTTTAAACGGTGCTGCATCGGGCACTGTAATTTTGTAGCAGGAAATATTTAATGCCGAGACAAAATGTTTATATGAAACAAAAAACACTTGATGGTATTCGTCAGCTTGTTGATGAAAGACTGGCTGAAGGAGCCACTCCGGCTGATGTTAATATGTCAAGTGTCTGTTCCGAATTGCTGGAGACAGGATTACGCGTTGTACAGCAATTAAAAAAGCGTGAACAGGAAGAGGAAAAAAATGGCGGGTTAACTGATGAGGAATTGTTTCGTAAGCGACTTCTGGAAGAATGTATGAAGAGTCGTCTTACCACTCAGGCTATTCTTAATTGTATGTTTGATTTAACAGAAATAAAGTCGGATTCGCGTCATAACTATCATGAGATGATTTCGAAGTTTAAGCAGGAAATAAAGGAGTCGTTGCAGGAGTTTTTTCCTGAAAAAGAATGAGAGATATTGAACCTGTAAAAGGTGTTTGATAAAATTTGCATTGAAAAAAATAGTTGGCGATATCTGACTATTTTTAAAATTTAACTGAGTCGCCCTGGCAGGGGAATAGCACTCCCGCTACCAGGGCTAACCACAATCTAGCCACCTTTGGAGGAACTAGTTATGGCTAAACACAACTCTATTGATCTACCTGCTGGATCTCAAGATCTTTCCTCACATTTTTATCAATATCATCGCCAGACAGGCGGTATCTGGTACATTAAAAATAGCAATGGACAATTTTTAGATTGCAGTAATGATTTTCTGCGCGTTTTTTGTTCCCTGAATGATGTAAGTCAAGATGAGTTTTTACAGAATCAGCCTGGAAATTTATTCGGTTTTTACGATAGGAAGCTAAAAGAGTATGAAAGTCTTACTATTGCGGAGAATAAAATAAAAATATTGTTGGTTTCACTCTTATCTATAGACAGGACGTGTCCCTATATTTGCACATTAAAACCATTTCTCGACGGTGTATATGTAAAAATTGATACTTTACATTTTCTCGGGACAGAGAGGAAAATAATAGATGCGATATGCAACATCAATAAGAAAAATATTAGTGAATTATACAAACACCAACGATTCTATGGTGTTAATCCTTTCTTGGATCTTGATCCTGATGATTGGCTTGTCGCATGGTTAATGTCTGCCAGAGTGTCACAAAGAAGTATCGCTGATTTTATGAATGTTAATGTAAAAGCGATAGAAAAAAGAGCTTCAACAATATATACGCATTTGATTGTTGAAAATTATGAAAACTTTATATTGCTTTCTGATTTATATCAATGGAGTAAATTTATTCCGCCACGCATATCTATGTCTCCAGTATTAAATGAAGTTTGCTTGATATAAATCAAAAATGTTCGACAATTGTCCTGCTAGCTAAAATGTTTTTTTTATGAAATCATTCCCTCTCAGTTATCTGAGGGGGTTTTATGTCAGAAGCAAAGAAGAAAAAAAGTGTCGTTTCAGTAACACTTCTTCTTCGTCGGGAAACTAATGAAAAACTTGTTGCTGCTGCAAAAGCAGCAGGACGATCAAAGAGCCTGGAAGCGACATTACGTCTGACTCAACATTTGAATTCTGTTCCTGTTCTTGGAGAGAACAGTTACTGGGAGATCCTTTTACCAGAAGACAAGTGATTTTCTGTTTTCTCTAAAACTGTATTTACACATTTTCTCCGTAGCGGGAGTTTAAATATCAGCAATACTCTTTTGTCTTTTGCGGAGAAAGAGCTTCTTTTGCATTTGTCATGCCCTGTTATTTACGGGCAGGAATTTTTGCGCCCCGCAGACCGTATTTCCCGGTCACGATCGGATTTGCACCCGAGGGCGGTAGCGTGTCTGAAGCAGTCCGGAGTTTCATTCTGAATATCCACTCCCGGGTATTCAGAGGGTAATTCCGCTCATATAACTTTTTATTGTCCGTTAAAGAGGAATTTATATGGCTGAAATGGCTGTTTTAAATAATGTCATGGCAACGTCTGCGAAAAAACGTAAGCCGGGGTTGTTGTCACGTTGTTTGGCTGTTGTTAATAAATCAACTGCCAAAGCCCTGGTAAAATATGTGGCTGCGCCGCTGGCTCTCTGGCTGGCGGCACAGGGAATGGCACAGGCAACGGACCTGGCCTCAGCCGGTAAAGCGGACGTCCAGGCGACTTTTGGTAAGGACTCCACGATGATGTACTACTTCATGGTCGCCGAAGTGTTCCTGGTCTTTATGCTTTATCTGCGTAACCACAACCCCGCCACCTTTGTGTTTATCCCGGTATTTATCGTGGTGACCAAGGTTATCTTCACCATGATCGGTGGCTAATTATCAGGAGATGACGGTATGCGTGATGACGTGGAAGAACGTTATATCTTCCCTCAGACGCTGACCGAACAGAAACGCCTCATCGGGATCCCTCTCGATGAGGCTACCGTTGGACTGACTCCACCGTGCATCGGGATTTACTTCAACCAGAGTCTGGCCGGTTTGATTGTCGGGCTTCTGTTCTGGTTTGCGTTAACCCACTTCAAAAAGGGAAAGGGGACGTCCTGGCTTTTTAATATGTGTTACTGGCATCTGCCGGGACTGAACAGTCAGTTTAAAGTGCTGCCGGAGTCATGCCGGCGACTGTGGTTAAAATAAGGAGACGTTTATGGATCTGAGCGCACATCGCTCAGCCCTGAAGTTCACATCCCTGACGTTTGTCATCCTGTTGTTTTTTCTTGGTCTGAGTCTGGCCGCTAATGTCCTTGCCTGGTTACGAATTGAAGATCTGGCGCGGGGGCAGAAAGAAACCTACATCCCCATGTTCTTTAATCAACCGTTTTCGCTGTCCCGTAATGTGGCTGATGCCAGCTATCTGCAGCAGGTGGCGGAATCGTTGATGTTCCTGCGACTTAATGTCACGCCAGAATCAGTAAAAGCCCAGCATCAGGCCCTGTTGCGTTATTTCGATACAACAACTCGCCCTCAGATGAAAGAGATTCTGGACGGTGAAGCCAGCCAGATCATTACCAACAACGCCAGCTCTGCGTTTTATATGACCGGAATTGATGTGTATCCGAATGCCGGGGTGGTGGATTTCAGGGGAACGCTGAAGACGTGGATTGGACGGCGTGAAGCATTGCCGGAAGAAAAGGCATACCGGCTGGAACTGGGTTACAGGGACGGGATGACAACGATCCGGTCATTTAAGGAACTGGTGAATGAGAAAGAAAAACCAACGAAATAAATGGCAAACACTTCCGGGAATGGTCGCATTGTTGTGTGGTCTGGCCGGTAACGTACAGGCCGCACCGGTGGCACAGAAACCCGTACAGGTTCCTGTGTCGCCTGATGCACAGGCTCGTATTGCACTGAGCAACACACAGCCTAACCTGCTGGTTGTTCCGGGTGACCGTATTGTGGGTGTTGACAGTGCGCAGGGAACCTTCACGAATACCGGAGAGTACGGACAGACAGGTATTGCAAATGGCGGGGTGATCCTGATGACGGAGAAAACCGCGCCCTTCACGTTTTATATCCGTACCGAAGGTGGCCTGGTGGTCTCCGTTATAGGGCAGCCTCAGGCCCGGGATGGGCGGGTGGTACATCTGATAAGTGAGCGGCCGGTTCGCCACCAGGCTGCTGCCGCCTGGGAGCGCAGTCATGATTATGTGGCATTGCTGGTTGATGTACAGAGGACGCTGATGAAAGGCGATACTCCTCCGGGATATGTCTTTTCTCCGATCGTGGCCGCGCCGGTGTTCTCACTGCCTGCCGGACTGGTCGCCCGGGCAGACGGCATGTGGAGTGGCGATCTTCTGCGGGTATATCGCTACCGGATAAGTAACAGGCAACAACATGCGGCAGTGTTATCTGAATCTCAGTTCAGTGCGCCGGGTGTGCGCAGTGTGGTGATTTATCCCCGTGCAGAAACCCTGTTACCCGGAGCGACCACCGATGTCTGGGTGATGGTCGGACAGACGGAGGCGCGGGATGGCTAATATCAATCAGCTGGTTCGTCGTAAACAAAACCTCAGAATGGCGCTTATTGGTCTGGGGATCAGTGCAGTGGGTGGGGCCGCCTGGTATCTGTCTTCCGCGCAGCATGCAGGAAAAGCAGCGCAGGCGCAGCAGCAAAAAGCACCGCCGCCCAATATGACCGGTGTGGTCTCACAGACTTTTGATAAAAAGGTGTCTGACGCGGCGGTTGCAGATATCCAGCATACCGCCAGTGAGGCGGAAAAGAAGCTGAAAGCGTTTGAATCCCGTCTGGCGAAAATGGAACAACGGGAGCAGGACTACCGGGCCAAAATTGAAGAGCAGGAGAATGAGCTGGCTATCCTGCGGGCCGAACAGGAGGCGATGAAAGAAAACAGCGCACCGGAATTACCCGCCGGGCAACCTGCACCTTCTTTTGGCCCGGGCGCGGCTGTTCCACCTCCAACCACATTTTACCCGCCGGGCAGTGGTAATGAGAGCGTAAATCTGGCACCAGTCACGCAGTATCAGGTGACACCAAAGCCTGAGAAAGGTCTGTCCTCAATGACCGTGGATTATGGTGAAAAATCTGCTGTCAGCAATAAACCACCTCTGCCTTATATCCCGTCAGCCAGCTTTGCGCCGGCGGTTGTTATTGAAGGGGCCGATGCCAATGCCTCCGTCACCGGTAACAGCGATCCGTCCCCGATGCAGTTCCGCCTGACCGGCCTGGTCAGGATGCCCAACGATAAAACGTATGATCTGACAGGCTGTATGGTCACTGCCGGGGCCTATGGCGATATCTCCAGTGAGCGGGCGCTGATCCGTACCGATCGTCTTTCCTGCCATAAAAACGGGCATGTGATTGATATGCCTTTTAAAGGCCATGTTTCTTTTAAAGGGAAGAACGGTATCAAAGGTGAGCCGGTCATGCGTAACGGCAAAATTATTGGCTGGGCATTTGCAGCCGGTGCCGTGGATGGTATTGGCAGCGGTGTGGCCAAAATTGGTCAGGAAACCCCGGGAGCGGGGGCTGTGGCCTCGGTTTCCGGCAGTTCAGTGATGAACAGCGCGCTGGGTGGCGGGGCATCGCAGGTCGGTAAAACGCTGAGTGATTATTACATCAAGCGGGCAGAGCAGTATCACCCGGTCATCCCTGTAGGGGCAGGAACGGAAGTGACGGTGGTATTTCAGGAAGGTTTTCAGCTGAAGTACACGGACGAGGACAAGGCATCCACGCCAGCGCGTCAGGCGAAAGCGGTGGTGGATAACGGTATTCAGGTATCACAGCAGATGCTGCAGGAACTTAATCTCGGGGATACGGTGCCTGCCATACAGACGCCCAAATAACGGAGAAAGAAATGAAGATTCTGTATCTGACACCCGCTGCACTGGCTTTATTGCTGAGTGGTTGTGCGGGAATGAAGAGTGAATTTGACTGTAATGCCACAGCCAGTAACAGCTGTATGACAATGGATGAGGCGAACAATAAAGCCCGCTCAGCCACTGAACGTTCTGAAGCAACAAAACAGCCCTCGCTTCCCCGCCTTGCCGCTTCCGGTTCGCAACCCTTAACCAGAACCGTCTCTTTTGCCGTAAAGACACCTGCAGGAGTATCGGATTCAGTGGCGTCACCGGCATCGTCCCGGGCATCAGGAAACACAGCGACGGGGAGTCGCATTGTTCCTGACGGTGACAGTACACGCCAGAAATCCCGGCGTGTGACGCAGGAGCCTGTCCGGTTACAGGCAACAACAGCCCGGATGTGGATTGCCGCCTGGACCGATGAACAGGATGTATGGCATCAGCCGTCACTGGTGGCCTTTGAGGTCACGCCGTCGCGCTGGTTACATCAGCAGGGGGATAAAGGGTGAGCAGGGAAAGACAACCTGAACAGCAGGAGGTAAAAGGCTGGCAGGTATTACTGTCGCAGCTGCTGGGTGGCTGGAAAACGCCGGATGGCAGCCAGCAGGCGCAGCAAATCCTGGATGAAATGGATTATCCGTCTTTCGCCAGTCTGCTGCCGTACCGCCGGTATGATCCGGACAGTGAGTTGTTCATTAATGCCAGAACGGCAGGGTTTATCCTCGAGTGTGCGCCGTTATCCGGTGCCAATGAGGCCATCAGTAAATCACTGGATTACTTTTTACGGGATAAAATCCCCCGTAAAGTTCCGCTGACATTCATGCTGGTTGGTTCTCCCTGTGTGCGTCCGATGCTGGAGCGTGGGCTGGCTGATTTCCGCTGGAAGGGAAAGCGGGCAGATGAATTTAATGCCATTACCCGCGCCTATTATGAACGGGCCGCCCTGACAAAATTTGCCAATAAAAAAGGCTATCCGCTGACGCTGCGCCATTACCGTCTGTTTGTCTCGTATGCGGAAGAGGTCAGCAGCCTGACGGAACAGAAGAAAACGGAGCTGAACCAGGTGGCCAACCGTGTAGTGGCTGGTCTGGCTTCTGCCGGCCTGTGGTCGACGCGGGTGGATAAACACGGGCTGGTTTCTCTGGTGCGCGAACTGGCTAATTTCCGACATGGCAATACTGAACCCCCGGGCGGGGATGTGGCGGAGTTTGAGCCGCTGAATACAGAATGTATTGACCGTTCCCTGCGGCTGATGCTGCATCCGGATCGCATTGAACAGAGCCTGCAGTCACAACGTGGTGGTGAACGTGAGCGCACACGCATTCTTAATTTCATGCTGGAAAAAAATCCCGAGAAACCGTATGCCCTGTGGCAGATGGGGGACAATATCAGCAACGTCACGGACCCGCTGTGCACCATTTCCTGCCCGTTTGTAATGACGCTGGCGCTGGAAGTAGAGGAGCAGGCCGGCACCCAGCGGGAGGCTAACCGCAAGTTTATCCAGCTGGACAAAAAGGCCAACTCCCCCTTTGCGAAGTTTGTACCGTCGGTGAAAAAGCAGGCTGCGGAGTGGGGCGGACTGCGGGAATCCCTCAGCACCAACCAGGATTCACTGGCGCGTTTTTACTTTAACGTCACGCTGTTCTGTGAAGACAGGGATGAAGTGGCGCTGGAAACGGAGATGACGGTGCTGAACACCTTCCGGCGTAACGGGCTGTCAATGTACATGCCGGAGTTTATGCAGCTGCGTAATTACCTCTCCGTCTTCCCGTTCATGATGCCGGAAGGGCTGTGGAGTGATATCTGCCGTTCAAATGCCATCCAGCGGGCGCGGGCCAGCAATGTGGCCAATATTCTGCCGGTGGTGGCGGATAACCAGGTCTGCCTGCAGGGGCTGCCCATACCGTCTTACCGCAACCAACTTTCTTTTTTGAACCTGTTCGACCGTAATGCGGGGCTGGATACGGATAACAACAACCTCTCCGTCACCGGTACCTCCGGGGGCGGTAAGTCATTCCTGATGCAGGGCATCATTCGCCAGGTGCTGGACAGCGGTGGCCGGGCCTGGGTGTTTGATATGGGGGACTCCTACAAGGGGCTCTGCCGTAATGTGGGCGGGGTGTATCTGAATGCCCTTGACCTGCGTTTTAACCCCTTTGCCAACATTGTTGATATTAAAGAGTCCGCCGAGAGTATCCGTAACCTGCTGGTTGTGCTGGCCAACCCGTCCGGTGACTGCGATGACACCTTTATGTCGCTGTTGCTGAAGGCGGTGCAGGAAGTCTGGGATCGTAAAGAGAATGAGGCGCTGATTGACGATATTGTGCAGTTCATGCAGGAGGCTATTCAGCAGCCGGAATACCGTGATACCACCACCGTACGTGCGCGCATGGAAGAAATCATTGTTGGTCTGGACAAGTACTGCTCCTGGGGAATTTACGGTGCGTACTTCAACAGTAAGAAACCATCACTGGATGACAATGTGCGGTTCTCCGTGCTGGAGATGGGGGAGCTGAAGGACAAGCCTGACCTGCTGGCTGCAGTGATGTTCTCGATGATGATTTATGTCGAGCAACGGATGTATCTCTCTGACCGTCAGCAGCCAAAAGTCTGTCTGATTGATGAAGCCTGGAAACTGCTGTCGAAAGATAACAAGCGTGCTGAAGACTTTATTGAGAACGGTTACCGCACGGCACGTAAATATAACGGTGCCTACATCACCATCACTCAGGGGATTGAAGACTTCGACGGACAGAAAGCCAGTGGTGCAGCCAAAGCCGCCTGGGCGAACTCTTCCTTCAAAATCATCCTGCGCCAGAACCGTGATGCGTTCCGTAAATACTGCCTGGATAACCCGGAGGCCTTTAACCGCTTTGAGCGGGAGGTTATCGAGGGCTTTCCGGCGGCACGTAAGGCGCATTTCAGTGCCTTTATGCTGCGTTACGGGGGGCAGACATCATTCCACCGTCTGTTGCTCGACCCTATCAGTCGTGTCATGTTTTCATCCGACGGTGAGGATTTTGACTACCGTGAAGCCGGACTTCGTGCCGGTAAAGATATCCACGACATCATCGGAGAGCTGGCCTGGCGTAAATTCCCGCAGGAAATGGAGACACTGACGGAATGGATAAAACACAATCACTGATTTCCTCTGCCGGTACACCGGAAAAATCCCCCGCTAAATGCTCCCGTCGCCGTCGTTATCTGAAGTCTGTCGCCGGTGTGGTGGCGGGCATAATCGTGCTGAATGCGGGGGTATCCCTGTTACTGACAGAGTGGCGCCAGCCGGTCATGGTCAGTTTTGATATGGCCGGAACCGTGAACAGTTTTATGTCACAGGCTGCGGCGCAGGCACTGGATGAAGCTCAGATAAAGGCGCTGACTGCACGTTTTAACCGTGCACTCTCTGACAGTCTGACGGCATATCAGCGTGATCACCGGGCCGTCATTATTGTGGCGCCGGCCGTTGTGGGTGGCGCAGAAGATATTACGGCAGAGATTCAGCAGTCAGTGGCTGCACGTATGGCGGAAGGGAAGTGAGTATGGCAGATGAAATCGAACGTTTTCAGTCTCATCAGGCGATGCTGGAAGCCGATCGCATACAACGTATCCGGCAGCAGTTAACGGGCATCAGTGCCCTGTTCTGCGATGACTGTGGTGCGCCGGTCCCGGCAGAGCGTCGCCGGCTGATACCGGGTGTGCGGAAATGCGTGGGGTGCCAGGAGGTACAGGAGATTCAGGCCCGCCATTACAGGAGGTGGCAGTGAAGTGGATGTGGTGCGGGTTGCTGATAAGCCTGCCGCTGGCGGCGAAGGATCTGGGTGTACAGGGTGATCTCTGGCCGGTGCAGGAGCAGAGCATGCTTTCCCTGATCCATCAACGGCTGGAAAGCATGGAAGCCAGCGGGCAACTGGCAGAGATGCAGACGCAGTTTAAGGAACGGGTGGTGCAGAACACGCTGCGTCCGAAGCCGGTGGAGGGGCTGCAGACAGATACCCGGTCGCACACACACCGTGTTGATCCGACAGTGAGCGTGACAGCAGATATGGCAGATCAGAACGGTCGCATTTTTGCCCGTAAAGGACAGCGTATTAACCCGCTGGATACTGTGTCATTAGCCGGTCCGTTGTATTTTCTGGATGCGGATGATGAACGACAGGTGGCATGGTTTAATCAGCAACCGGCAGAACTGAACCGTAAGGTGATACTGGTCGGGGGAAATATCCGTGATGCCACAGAGGCGCTGAACACGCGAATTTATTTTGATCAGGATGGCACCCTGAGCCGTCGCTTCGGGCTGACCTGGATACCGGCAGTGGTGCGTCAGGACGGGAGTTCACTGGTTGTCACATCGGCAGCTATGCCGGAGGGAAAATCGTGATAAGAAAGACGCTGACAGCCGCTTTGATTGCGCTGGTGCTGTGCGCCGGAAATGTGCTGGCAGAAGACAAGGATAAAATGTGTGACGGGAATTTTGTTAACCCGATCAGCGATATCTGCTGGGAGTGCATTTTTCCGATGAGCATCGGAGATGTTTCGGTCTTTGACGGTGATGCACCGGATACGGATAACCCGTCCATGCCCCTGCAGATTTGTCCTCTGGTGCCGGTTGGTTACCGCATCGGCATGGCGATCGGGTACTGGGAGCCTTTTGCGCTGACGGACGTGACCCGTTCGCCGTACTGCATGGTTAATCTGGGCGGCTTCAATATTCCGGTCGGAAAAGTCGGTGCTGGTAATGCAGGACAGGAAGACAGACCTGTGGCAGGTGGTTTTTATCATGTGCACTGGTACAAATACCCGCTGACATACTGGCTGAATATCATTATGTCGATTGCCTGTCTGCAGCGTGGTGATCTGGATATTGGGTATCTGTCTGAACTTGATCCGACCTGGGATGATGATGCGCTGTCGTTAATTCTTTCACCGGAAGCTCTGGTGGTGGCTAACCCGATTGCACAGGGGGCCTGTGCCGCAGATGCGATTAAAACGGTGAAGGGGAAACCCATCAATGCGTTGTTCTGGTGTGTCGGTTCTCACGGCAGTCTGTACCCGTTTACCGGTTTTATTTCAGATGAATTCAGCCCACAACAGTCGTCGGTGCTGTTATCGGAGCGTATGGCGTTCAAACTGCATCGTCAGGGGATGATCCTGAACAGCATCGGTGAGGATCAGAAAATCTGCAGGGAATATTACTCGCCGATTATGCCGAAAGACCGTTTTCGCTATCAGATGGTGAACATGCACCCGGATACGAAAGCCTGTCACCCGTTCGGGCGAACGGTGATGGCCTGGGAGGCCGGTCATGCGTCCCCCAATACCAAAAAGAACTACGGCTACCTTATCTGGCGCAAGCGCAATTGTGTGTTCCTGTGAGTGAAAAATATGACAGTAAAAACGATACTGAAAAATTGATATCTGAGGATGATTTTATGATCGCAGAATATGATAAAGAGCGATTCAGTAACAGAATCAGAGGTGAAGTTCATATTAGTGCGGATATCCGTGTCAGTAATTTCATTACAGAAGGCGCAGTTTATGTCACGGTAACTGAATCATCCCTGTACGAGCGAATCTGTCAGTATGCTTTTCAATATGGTGAAGATTTACAGGGGATGTTCAGGAATGAAAAATATGAATATATGTCCTGCTTTGTACGGAATGTGGCAGCATTCAGAACTGAATTTGAAAACGAAGAAATACTAAAGCCTCTTTTTAGTCATGATAAAGGTGAAACCGTTGAGTTTGTTATCAGTTTCCCCGAGATATGCTATCAGGAAGACAGAAATTATCGACATTCATATAAAAAAGGCTGAATTTAATTACCGTAATCAGAAAGGAAGTGTCAATGGAAAATATTCCGTTTTTTCGCAGGACATGCTCTGCTGCCAGGTATGTTGTTGCCTGTGTTCTGCGTGGGCTGTCCTGGTGTCTGATGTACACTATTATTCTGCCGCTGGGCACGATGGCCTTGATGGCTCTGCTGGTTTTATGGAAGGACAATACCACGCCGGGAAAATTACTGGCTCAGGAGATCGAATATGTAAGAGACAGAACACCAGCCGGACTATATCCGGTCCGATACTGTACGGATAATCTTGGTTCTGATTTGGCAATGCCTCCGTCTGTAACGTGTGGTTTTCGCCGGGGAGATGCGGCAGAGTATGCCAGGGAGACTGACCGTTCACTGATGCAACGAGGCTCTGCATTATGGGCAATACTGGCACTGGTATATGCTTCACTGGCGCTGTTCACCAGAAAAGACCCGGAGAACAAAAAACGTATCTGTGTTGCAAGCGCAGATAAATGTCTGAAGGATGTGTATACGGAAGATGCTTCCTTGTTGGAAAAAATCAGGAAATGCCATGTTTATTTCCCTGAAGACAGAACAAACAGAAACAACGGAGATAAAAATGAACACGCGTAATATTAATGTTATTACTTGCCGTTCTGTGTTGGATAAAACCGTATCAGATAATTTTATTCATGCTGTTCTCAGTAACTGCACCACAAGAATAATTCTTTCTGCACCTAAGGAATTCACTCCTGAATCGTTGCCGCACAATTTTAATATGGCCGCTGTTGGTGTGATGAAGAACGGTATGTCGAGGAGTTTATTTTCTTCTTCGGGAAATACAGCAGTCTTCGGACAACCCGGTGCAGGAAAAACGAATCTGATGGTCGAATTCATTTCTTCTGTTGTGGGGAATAATAAAAAAGGAGAAGTGAAGTAGCCTGAGTTTAACGAACTGAGGAATATCTCCCCGGTAGCCTTCAGGATAAAACATTGTCAGATGATTGCTTAAAAAAGAACAAACAGTGATATCCGCTATTGCCAGTACACCTCACCCTCTGCTTTTGACTGTTTTCCGTGAATTTTAATCAGGAGTATTACTGTGTGGAAGATTGTCTCTGTCTGCAGCATAGCCATGACCTGCATGCTGTCTCCCGGCATTGTCTGTGCTTCGCAGGACAGTGCGGCTTTTATTGAATCCCTGCGTGACCAGAACGATATGTTGCGCCGGCAGGCCACTGTACCGGAATTTCTGCAGCAGTCGGTGCCCGGGAAACATAACGATGCGTGGATACAGAGTCTGACCCGAAAATCACAGCAGGCATCCGCCCGCAGTAAAAAAACACCGCGTGCGCTGTATTTTTTATCGTTTTCCATACCGGAAGAAGGCCTGATTCGCATGCTGCCGGAGGCCAGGGCGCTGGGTATCCCTGCACTGGTTAACGGACTCATCGACAATGATTTCCGGAAAACAGCAGAGGCCGTATTCCGTATTACCCGGGAGAAAAATACCGGCGGTGTTCAGATAGACCCGATGCAGTTCGCAAAATATGGCATCACATCCGTGCCGGCACTGGTGGTGACCTGTGGTGAACGGTATGACCTGATTCGCGGCAATATCCGCCTGAAAGCGGCGCTGGAGCGGGTGGCGAAGGAAGGAGAGTGTGCCCCGGTGGCTGAGGCGATTCTCAGGGAGAGTGAACGATGAAGCGGGTTATCGTGATGATGCTGGCAGCACTGACCACCTTCGGAACGGGATTGCAGGCCAGTGATAAATACAGTTCAGGGAAGCAGTTTGCGGACAGCCTGAAGGGAAATGGCTCAGGTGTCCTGAATAACTTTAATCCGGGAGAGGTGATTCCCGGCTATACCGAAAATCCGCCGGAATCAGCGCATTACGGTGGGGTGACATCATCAAACTCAGCCAGCCTCGAGAGCGCAGGTGCCAGCGCCCTGAATAATTCGGAAGTGGGAAAACTGACGTCAGAAGTCATCATGAATCGCCCCAAAGACCCCATTTCCATGGATGCGCCATTTATCAGTGGTGGTTTTGATGTCCAGGATAAAGCCGATATCGTCACGAACGGCACGTATGACAAATGTGAAACCGTGAATGTCAGTAAAACGGAAATCACGTCGCATGTCTGTGAACGAACGCCGGCGGCGGAACTGACCTGCACTCGCAAGGCCAGCATAAAGGATAATGTTGTCCGGAAAACAGTACGCAGAACTTACCAGAAGGTTGTCACGCTTGATTACAGCACTACAAACTGGAAATGGAACGGTGCACTGAGTATCCCGGAAAAGGGACGACTGCTGCACGTTGCCGTTGATGGTGAGCGTCTGATTATTCCCTGGAACAGCAACTGTAACCGGGAAAGTATTTCAGAGAAGTGTAAGGCCTCTGTCAGAGAAACCATCAGTTTTATGGGGCGGGACTTTCCTGTCGACGTTGTGGTGTATCCCCGCAGGGATGCCATCTGTACAGGAGGGCAGAACTCACACTGCACATATCATGTGCGGGATGGATGGGGGCGGATTCATCAGGCTTTTGATACGGATATGCAGGTTTCAGCCGGGCAGTCATTCCCGGTGATGAAGACATCAAAGACCTTTGAATTTTTAAAAAACATGGCCTCTGTGCAGGTGACAATAACACTGACTCTGGATGTTGAGGTTACCGAACATAAGCCTTCTGTGGAGTGGGTGGAAACCTGCCCGTTTAATAAGGCTGAAGAAGTCCTGCAGGGAAGTCAGTGCACGGAAGCCGGAGGGAACAGGACGATTAATATCGACGGGAAAACCTATACCGTTTACAGCGACTGCTGGGCCTGGAAAGACACGTATCTGAAACAGGAAGCGGATAACGGCAGTTGTGATGTGTATATGAAGAATCCGGCCTGTACGGCATCGCGCGTGAACTGCCAGGAAAAGAGTGGCAGCGCCTGTCTTCAGGAAGAAGTGACCTTCTCCTGCGAGAAAAAGGTGACCGGTGAAGCGCAGTTATGCAGTGGCCAGCTGGTTTGTGCAAACGGTGAATGTGATGCCATTGAAAACAATACGTCTGATGGTTTCGGTAAGGCTGTTTCGGCGCTGGCTGCGGTGACAGCGGCCGCAAAGGATGTGGCTGCCATGAATGATGTGAATGTCCGGGCATTCACCGGTAAACCAGTGGAGTGCCGGATGGCCATTGCCGGATTCAGCAACTGCTGTAAGGACTCCGGCTGGGGGCAGGGCATTGGTCTGGCACACTGCGACAGCGAAGAGAAGGCGCTGGGAAAAGCCAAAGAGAAACTGCTCACCGTTTATGTCGGCACGTACTGCTCGAAGAAGGTGCTGGGCGTGTGCCTGCAGAAGAAGAAAGCCTACTGTCAGTTTGATTCGAAACTGGCACAGATTGTTCAGGCGCAGGGGCGTAAAGGGCAGCTGGGTATCGGCTTTGGCAGCGGTAAGCATCCTGACTGCCGGGGCATCACGGTGGAAGAGCTGCAGTCGCTGCGGTTTGACCGGATGGATTTCAGTAACTTCTACAGTGACCTGAACGCTGGTACCACCATTCCGTCAGACAGCGAACTGGCTGAACGTGTGAAAGAGCAGGTTGCTTCGGCGCTGCAGCAGTCCGCAGGAAAGGGGCAGTAACATGAAGTCTGCGATGCTGTATCTGGTTGCGACAATAAGTCTGCTGGTATCCGGTCAGACAGTTGCGCAACGTGAACCGGTCCGCACTTATGTGGACGAACCGATAGTGGGCTGGCACTGGTACAACGAACCTCAGAAACAGGATGAGGCGGAAACGCCGCCACCGGCCACTGTTCCCCTGACATCTCTTCCTCCGACAGCACAGATGAAGGTCCTTCAGCGAATGACGGAGGAGCGGCTGAATACCGCCATTCTCTACCCGACAGTGGAGAATTTTACGGCCTACATGAAGATGCAGAACTTCTGGACCAGCCAGGCCAGCCGTTTCAGTGCTGTGGCCACCAAATCCCTGCTGATGCATCCGGAGCTGGATTACAACCTGCAGTACAGCCACTACAACAGCACGGTTCCGCTGCAGCTGCAGGCTGACCAGAACCGTCAGGTGGCTGCCATTCGTCAGCTGGCCAGTCAGTACGGGCTGTTCTTCTTTTACCGGGGGAATGATGCACTGGATGGTGAGCTTGCAAAGGTGGTGCAGCGTTTCTCTGACGAATACAACGTTGCGCTGATTCCGGTCAGTATGGACGGTGCCCGGAGCGAGGCGCTGCCGCAGACGCGTCCTGACAGCGGTCAGGCTCAGCGGCTGGGCGTGACGCATCTCCCGGCACTTTTCCTGGTTGAACCGGGGGCAGAGCGTTACCAGCCGCTGGCTTATGGCTTTATGACGCAGGATGACCTGATGAAACGGTTTTTAAGTGTGGCGACAGATTTTGCGCCACGGTCGTGAAAAACATTTATTTTATCCGGATGGAGATTTTTCTTATGAGTAAGAAATTATGTTTGTCGACTTTATTCTGTGTATCACTTATTTCATTTTCAGCTGTCAGTGCCGGAAATAACACGGATAAATATACGGGAGATTATCTTCAGAAACTGTCCGGTGTTCAGCCGGATATCGCCAGTGTTGCGTCGGATGTTGTGAGTGCAAAAAAACAACGCTGTAATACCAGTGTGACAGTGGAGGAAATTAAAAGAATTATTTCACAGGATAAATCATTTCATCAGTTACTGGAAATAAAAAGTGCCGGACATGGCGGAAATAAACATTATCAGAAAGTCCTGGAAAATATGTGGAAAGAATGTGAGAGGCAATAAATGGAGAGATATATGACTCGCGAACGTTTTACTGAAAATCTGCTGATGTACCCGGGAATGGCGCTGATGGTTGCCTCCGTTATCTGGTTTTATCTGGTCGGTCTTCTGTCCCTGCCTGCAGAGGCTGTCAGCGATGAACTGGCATATGCCCTGTACCAGATGACGCTGGTTCGTGATGCACTGGCGATATTTGTTATCGGGGCGACGCTGGGATTATCCGGTCTGGGGCTGGCTGCTTTTCATGCCTGGAAGAAATGGCATGCAGCACCGGCAGGAGAACAGTGACATGTGGAAGCAGGTCCTGACGGGCGTGTTGCTGATAGCTGCCGGTGCACAGGCGTCCACGCTGGAAGAACTGCGCCAGCTTGAAGCGCATAAGACAACGCCGGGTAAGGCCAGCCAGATACAGGCAGTTGCCACTTCTTCATCACCTGTGGCTCCTGCAGCCCCTGAACGCCGGGATTACCGTCTGCCGGACGGACGGGTAGTCAATCTGAAGAACTACAAACTGGTGTTGTTCATGCAGTCACGCTGTGGTTACTGCCAGCAGTTTGACCCGTTACTGAAGCGTGTAACCGCACAGTTGGGGCTGGATGTTTTCCCGTATACCCTGGACGGTATGGGCGATGTGTCTTTTCCGGATGCCATTCCGGCAACAGAAGCTGTGATTCGTGATATGTGGAGCAATATGCGACCGGTGACCCCGGCAGCGTTCCTGGTGGAAGTGAATACCCTGAAAACACTGCCATTGCTGTATGGCATTGTGGATGAGCAGACGCTCAGGCAGCGTATTGATGAGGGGCTGGGATTTGCGAATGCTGCCGGAACGGGAGTAAAGAGTAAAACAGGAAGTGAAAAATGAGAGCCATGAGTGAAAAAAAGAAGGATATGCAGATCCGGATATTCACGGAAAAGCTATGTATCGTGTTGATAATATGTGGAGCCATGTTTCTGATCGCTGGCTGGATAAGTGACTGGTTATGGCAGGGAATGTTTGCGGCAATATATGGGCAGCATACCGGCGATACAGGGATCGCTGGCATGGCTACTGACCCTGTTATTATCGGGGAATATGCAACACTGAAACCTCGCATCAATCTGGTGATGTACCTTATTCCCTGGACTTTCTATGCACTTGGTTGCGGTGCTATTGTGACAGGTGTTGCGGGACAGTTACTGGATATTACGTATGAAGGGATTTGTCGTATCTTCAGAAAATTGAGGGCAAAACAGCACGTCAGCCGGTAATACCGCAGCGTGGCAGTTTTAAGCTCACCTTCTTCCATTTCTTACCTGATTAATTCCTTACCATTATGAACCGAAAACCTTCTTTCCTGCTCCGGCGGGTAACGTTGTCATGTCTGGTTGCTGCTGTGCTGGCGTTGCCTGCGCAGGCTGACGTCAATAATGACCTGAACAAATTCTTCAACAAGCTGGGCTTTGAGGGGAATGCCACCCGCGCAGCTGTCTGGCAGGGGCAGGCGGCAGGCTATGCCACCGGCGGCAACCTGTTCTTACGCAATCAGGTGAATAATCTGCAGATAGCCTCCTTCACTCCACCGCATATTACCGCCGGTTGTGGTGGTATTGATGCCTATCTGGGCTCCTTTTCCTTTATCAACAGCGAACAGATTGAGCGTTTTGTGAAGCAGCTGATGGGGAACGCTGTGGGGTACTTTTTTGACCTGGCTCTGCAGACTGCCGTACCGGGGATGAAGTCGGTGAAGGACTTTATGCAGAAACTGGCCAGTGAACTGAATAACATGAATATCTCCTCCTGTCAGGCCGCGCAGGGCATCATCGGCGGTCTGTGGCCGAAGAACACCGTACAGTCACAGAAAATCTGTCAGGACATTGCCGGTGAAACCAATATGTTCTCCGACTGGGCTGCCTCGAGGCAGGGATGCACGGTGGGCGGTCAGATGAACAAGGTGCTGGATAAGGCGCCGGAAAACATGAAAGACCAGGTGATGCGTAATAAGAATCTGATGTGGGAGATTCTGAAGAAGAACGACATGATGAACGGTAACACCGAGCTGATGGAGCTGGTGATGAACGTTACCGGAACGCTGATTTTTGATGATAAAGGTGAAATCCAGTTTATCGGGCCACAGGCTAATCACCAGGGGCTTATCCGGGCGCTGATGTATGGCGGACAGGCCACTATCTTTGGCTGTACATCCACGGGGGACTGTCTCAAGACACGCAACCGCACAGTGACGGTCAGCCAGAACAACAGTCTGAATCAGCGTGTACAGAACATGATAAAGAATATCTCTGACAAACTGGTCAGTGATGACCCGCTGACCAGCCAGGAAAAAGGGTTTATTGAAAGCACCAGTGTGCCCATTCTGCGTTACCTGGTGGACCCGCAGATGCTGAACATCTCCACTTTCTACCCGTCACTCTCTGATTACATTGCCTATGACATCCTGCTGCAGTACCTGAACGAACTGTTGAGTCAGGCCCGGGTGCAGGCCGGCAGTAAAAACTTCCCGGAAGAGCAGATGAAAATGTTACGGGAGAACTTCTCTGAAGCCTCCCGCCAGCTGGAAGGACTGCAGGCTCAGGTGGATGTGAAGGCGAACACACTGATGGAGCTGGAGCAGCGCATGGGCTATCTGCGTCAGCAGGTATCCACGCAACTGATGAGTCGTTATGAGCAGAACCTGAACTATACATCTGTATCCTCTGCACAGCTGACGACGGGAGGCAACTGATGAGCATGGTGGATACCGTTTATGTCATGAGTGGTGGCGAGTTCTTCCAGGCGGCATTTAATGGCGTGGCCACGCTTATCGGCACATCCACATGGGATTCCCTGTTTCATATTGTGGGATTCTTCTCCGCGATGGCGCTCTTCTTTGTCTATATCCGGGGGCATGACCCGAAGGAAGTGCTGAAGTTTATTGCGGTGTTCATTCTGATAACCAGTGTGCTGGTTATTCCGAAACGTACCGTGCATATCATCGATATGACGAATCCCACACTGGTGCTGCGGGTGGATAATGTGCCGACCGGGCTGTCGGTGCCGTTCCGGTTTATCACCGGTATTGGTGGCTCTCTGACGAAAATTTATGACTCCGTGTTCCATACACCGGATTCTGTGGCATACAGCAAAACCGGTATGTTGTTTGGTGCCACACTGATGGCCAACACCACGGATGTGGTGGCACAGAACGGTGACCTGGCCATGCTGCTGAACGAATATGTGCAGCAGTGTGTTATTGGCGACATTATGCTGTCACACAAGTACAGCATGGCTGAACTGATGCAGTCATCCGACCCTTATGAAATCATCTTCCGCAAACCCAGCCCGCTGCGTGGCGTGATTGTGCCACGTGGCAACAGCCTTGCACAGGCAGGATTCCAGACCTGTGAGGCGCTGGCCAACAACGTGCTGAAGCGTGAACTGAAAGTGGATACGACAAAGGGCGGAAAAACCTGGGATTATTATGTTAACCGCTTCATTGGCCCCCGTGCCAGCGCCGATACGCTGTTCGGTATGATGATGGCGGACAGCTATGGTTTCTACTATCAGGGCGGACGGGATGCCAGTGAAATCCTGCGTCAGAATGTGGTGATGAATGCCATAAAACAGGGTATCACCACCCATACGGCAGCCAGCGGCAACGTCGCCAGTCTGGTGAATATGGCGGACCAGTCATCAAACAGCAAAATGCGCCTCAGCTGGGCGGCGTCAGGTGGTCTGGCAGCCACATTTGTGCCGGTGATGCATACCGTCCTGATGGCCATGCTGGTCGGGATGTTCCCGATAATCATTCTGCTGGCCACCATTCATGGTCTGACACTGCCGGTGCTGAAAGGCTATGTGTTCTCCCTTGTTTATCTGCAGAGCTGGCCACCACTGTACGCCATTCTGAACTACGCGATGGCGTTTTATCTGAAAGGCGAAACGAAAGGGATGAATTTCTCCCTGTCGAATCTGAACACCATCCAGCAGACTCACAGTGATATCGGGTTGATGGCAGCCTGGCTGTCAAACTCAATTCCGTTTATTGCTGCTGGTCTGGTATTCGGTTTGTGGCGTGTGGTTTCACAGGCAGGGAACTATCTGGGCTCATCCATTAACAGCACCGCCTCGTCTGCTGCCTCTCAGGCTGCAGACGGTACGTGGGCGTTTAACAACATGCAGATGGAGAATGTCTCCGGCTTTAAATGGGACACCAACCAGTCCGTGCGTGACGGTCAGATGCTGACCCAGCATGCCAGCGGTGCGACAACAACAAAAACAGCGGGTGGTGGCATTCTGCATGATGGTAAATCGGCGATTTCCAGTCTGGCGACGGATATTCAGTTTGGTCGCATGCTCAGCAGCAGTTATCAGGCACAGCAACGCGAAGCGGAAAGCCAGGTGCAGAGTCTCAGTAACAGCATCAGTCATGGCAGCCAGCTGGTCGGCAGTCAGCTGACGCAGTGGGCGCAGCAGCGGGGCAACAGCGATACGGTGGTAAGCGGTGCGGACAGCAGCCGGGCCACCACACTGACGCAGGCCATCAACAAACTGAACAGCGTGGCTGATTCACTGGCAAAACGTGCCGGTATCAGTACGTCCGAAGCGGTTACGGAGGTACTGAATAAATCACAGAGCGGTGATTTTACTGCCGGTGGACATGGCGAAGCCGGTATTGATACCAGGAAAAATATTCTCGGAAAAGCTGTTGAGTTAACAACCGGGGCCAGTGCCAGTGGAAAGCTGTATACCGACATTAGCTATAAAGGTTCGGATCGGTCATCGCATGGTATTAATTCAGATATCAGCTCAAAAACAGGGCATGACCGTAGCCTGACAGCGCAGGAAACAAAAGATGTGCGTGATGCCATGGATGTCATTAATAACCATCGCACGACGGATAACAGCAGTCATACTGACAATGCCTCTTCGTCCCTGTCTGAGCAGCTGGCCAGCAACCTGAGCGATTTGCAGAGCCAGATTAAGCAGTATAATGATGCACTTAACCGCAGCCATGAATATGCTCAGATGGCCAGTTATGCGGAAAACAACAGTGCAAGTATTAACAGCAACTACAGTCAGGAGTTTGTTAACTATGTGCATCAGTCTGCTCCGGGACGTGCCACGACCGTGCTGACCGATGCCGGAAATCCGTCACTGCGGGCGGAGCGGGAACAACTGGCGCAGGCATTTGTGGATGAGAAACTGAAACCCCAGCTGGAGCAGGAATTCAGGGAAAACCGGTTGCGGGCTTCAGAAAGTATGGGCAGCGTCGGGCCAGTCGTGGATATGCAGAGTGACCTGAAGCGAGCGTATGCAGAGAATTTTGCTGACATGCAGCAACGGGCTTCCGGCGCATCGGTTCAGGGTGCAGAGCAGATCCAGAAACAGGTGCGTGATACCCGTCAGACTGTGGAATCACAGGTGCTGAAAAATGAGCAGGAAATGGCATCATCCCAACAGGAACTGAAGACACAACGGAACACACTTGCAGAGCAGCATAAGGAGAGTGAAGGAGCATATAACGAAGCATTGAAGCAGGAGCGCTCAGAACAGAAATTTGGATGGAACTCAGATAAAGATGAAGAGAATATGCAACGTCTGAGGGATGCTGCAAAGTGGAAGGATAAATAAGAAAGAGAGAGTTATGTCCGGGCTATTAACTGAAAAATTAAAAACGTTTAACTGGAAAGATGACAGGCTACGTATGTGGCCTGGTTGTAAATCTGGTGTGCAGATAACAGCATGTTGTATTTCAGTATCATTTTTTATGACGTTATGTGCAGCCCTGGTTTACGGTGAAAATGCTATGTGGCTATTAATATGTCTTCTGGTTGTGCACTTTTTCTCTGCAATTATTACAATTGTTGTGCTGTGGGACATAACTTCCACTCAGTATGTTCTTATGAAAATAGAGCCTGAAACGGATATTATTTCAAAATCAGAACAACTGAAAAAACGATGTGTATTATCTGCCTGCAGAGTGGCCCTGGTCATTATCGCTGTTGCTGTTGGATTTGGACTGCAATTTGTCCTTTTCTCGGGGGCGGTGTTTGCTTTATTGGGGGCAATTTTTACATGTGTTTTTTCTTATAAAGTGAGAAAACTATATCCTGACGATTTTGTCCGATTTGTTTATGTTAATCTGCCTGGAGAGAGCCGATCAAAAGACGATGTGTGTTGTTCCAGTAGTAATGAAGTTAACCCGGCAACTGGACTTCTCATGTTAGATGATACAATTGATGTGGGGGGGAATGCCTGGGGTAGTGATGACAATCGCTGGGATGACCGTTGGTGAAAATACAGGTACGATTCATGCGATAACCCAGAGGTGTTATCAGCAATTGTTTTTTGTTTAAGGATAAATTTATGTTGTTAAATCGTAAAAATAACTTTATCGCTGCGATTGTTCTGGGGGCGTTTCTCCTGTCTGGCTGTGGTGCGATGAGCACCGCAATTAAAAAGCGTAATCTGGAAGTCAAAACCCAGATGAGTGAAACCATCTGGCTTGAACCTTCCACTGATCGCACTGTTTATCTGCAAATCAAAAACACCTCCGATAAGGATATGAGTGGCCTTCAGGGAAAAATTAACAGCCAGGTACAGGCTAAAGGCTATCGTATCGTGAATAATCCTGCCGACGCGCATTACTGGATTCAGGCGAATGTGCTGAAAGCCGATAAAATGGATTTGCGGGAAGCACAGGGCTTCCTGAGTCAGGGATACCAGGGCGCTGTTCAGGCTGCGGCGTTAGGAGCAGGCATTACAGCCTATAACTCCAACTCTGCCGGTGCCACGCTGGGGGTGGGACTGGCTGCCGGCCTTGTGGGAATGGCGGCTGATGCGATGGTGGAAGATATCAACTACACCATGGTAACTGATGTGCAGATCGCAGAGCGCACTTCCGCGCAGGTGACGACTGACAATGTGGCTGCGCTGAAGCAGGGAACGTCGGGTTATAAAGTGCAGACCAGCAGTGAAACCGGTAACCAGCATAAATATCAGACGCGTATTGTGTCCAGTGCCAACAAAGTTAACCTGAAATTTGAAGAAGCCAAACCGGTTCTTGAAGATCAGTTAGCAAAATCTATTGCTAATATTCTGTAATTTTTCTGATTCCCGCTGAATCCGCCAGCGGGAATTCCTTTACTGACATTTCACAAAATCTTATTCAACAGCGAAAAAATAATTTCTCTTTTCGCAGTGTCTGACCTGTTCACATAATGGAGTTTCTATGGCTACTCCTGTAGAAGATAAACTTGTTGCGCCGCCAGAATATATTCATGAAGCACCAATACCAACCACGCATATACAATATATCAATAAACCCGCATATAACCTTGTCGATTTCATTAATGATAATATTGGTATAATGACCGTTTTATGTTTTTTTATTCTGGTAATGATAATTGCCTGGTTCTTTTTCCGGAGAAATAAAGAAAATCACGCTGTTGAGTGTTATGACTATTCTGCGTGTCTTTCAACGCGAAAAGAGTACCATCTCCTTACTCTCGTTGTTGTGGCTCCGGATACGTTACCATTGTTACAGCTTTGTCAGCAGATCGGGGATATCATTCGTCAGCATGGGCAACAGCTGGTCTGGATGCCGGGAATAAGCCGTATTGACGGGATTCAGGAGGATAATGTGACCTGGGCATTGCATTCTGCCTGCCTGGATGAAAAATCCGGCGAAATACTTTCAGGAAGAATCAACCCAGAAGGCGGATATTTTTTTCGACCAAAAAAATCTGGCGGCCCGGAAACACATCAGCGCCTGTGTCTGCAAATTCAGTATAAAAGCGGAAAAGATATTCAGTTTGTCACTGGCTTAATTGAAAGAGCATTGCACATGATGAACTGCGGCTATCGTGCCGGAGGGCATATTTTCCGGGGAGAGGGATATACGTGGAATATGAATGGAGACTGATAATAAATGGAGTATGTTGTTTTTCTGGCAGTAATACTGCTTATCCTGATCCTTCCCGGAAGAACGAAAAAATATACCGGAAATCAGAAATACATTGACCGGCTTTTAAAAAAACATCGTTGTTATCAGTCAAAGCATTTTATGACTGCGCGCGAACGTGAATTTTTTCGTGAACTCTGCCGCGCGCTGGCGGGATACCCTTTGCTGGTGATGGCGCAGGTTCGTCTGGTTGATGTGGTTCAGGTTTGCCCCGGGTTCTCTGAGGCAGAGAACAGAAGGTTATTCCGGCAGATTTCACAATGGCACTGTGATTATGTGGTTGTGGATCAGCAGGATTTCACTGTCAGGGCCATTATCGAACTGGATGATCGCTCTCATCTGCGCCCGGAACGTCAGCGCCGGGATACGTTATTTAATCTGGTTGTTATTCAGGCTGGTATTCCGTTGCACCGACCCCGTTCTGTTAAACAGGTGAATGACGTCGCCGCCAGTATTATTCGCCATATCTGACTTTTATTTTTCTGATGTTCTTTAATAACCGGGTACTTATATGAGCTCAACCAAACATATCACGCAGGGTGGGCAGGTATTCAGCTATATGCTGAATATGTTCATGCAGGTAAACAAACGCGTTTCATTCTGGTTAATCTGGTTTTTCGTTATCTTTTTGCCGTTATTTTTCTGGTTGCGTCTGCCCTGGGAAACTATCCGTAATGGCGGGCTGTACTGGTGGTTGTCACTTACTGCCCGTGGAGAAAAGGCGCTGTACCGGGTTCCTCCGGTTTATGACATTCCCTGGAACGGACAGGTGCTGCACGCAACGTCGGAGCAGATTCTGAAAGACGATTATATGGTCTGGGCCGGCAATATGTTCCTCCAGGAGCTGTATCTGGCCCTGTTCTGGGCGTCTGTGGCAGTTGGTGTGCTGGCCTTTCTGATTTTCCGTTTTCTGCGACGTCTGGGGGAAAAACAGGCTCAGGATGAGCGCATGGGGGGGCGTGAGCTGACTGATGATGTAAAAGCGGTGGCCCGGGAGATGCATCGCCGTGGGCAGGCTTCCTCCATCTGTATCGATCAGCTTCCGCTGATATTAAATGGCGAAGTGCAGTATCTGATGATGTATGGCACGCCGGGATCAGGTAAGTCCAACACTATCAACAAGCTGCTGAAGCAAATCCGGGCACGCGGTGATATGGCCATTATTTACGATAAAGGCTGTTCCCTGATTAAAAAGCACTTTAATGAACGGGATGACACCCTGCTTAATGCGCTTGATCGCCGCTGTGCGTACTGGGATATGTTCCGTGAGTTTGAGTCCATTCCGGATTTTGACAGTGCAGCAAGCACGCTTATTCCGATGGGGGCAAAAGAAGATCCCTTCTGGCAAAGTTCAGCCCGTACCATTTTTTCTGCGGTGTCATATCGTCAGAAAAAGAAAGGTATTCACTCCTACAACGCGTTGTTGCGCACGCTGCTTGCCATTGATCTGAAGGCTCTGCGCGACTACCTGGCAGGTACGGAGGCCAGTAACCTGGTGGAAGAGAAGGTGGAAAAGACCGCCATCTCCATCCGCAGTGTGCTGACCAACTATGTCAAGGCATTACGTTATCTGCAGGGTATTGAACGTACCGGACGTCGTCCGTTTACCATCCGGGAATGGATGAGTGCTGTCAACGACCCACAGATTAAGCAACATGGCTGGTTGTGGGTGACCAGTAATGCCCGCCAGCATGAGTCACTGAAGCCACTGATTTCCATGTGGCTGGCCCAGGCGGCTAACTGTCTGCTGGGTATGGGAGAAAATCTGCACCGCAGAGTCTGGTTTATTTACGATGAGCTTCCTTCACTGAACAAACTGCCGGAGCTGCCGGGCGTACTGGCGGAGGCACGACGATTTGGTGGGTGTTTTGTGCTGGGGTTTCAGGCCAAAGCCCAGATGGATTTTACTTACGGAAAAGAGACGGCTGACGCCATGCTGGGGCTGGTGAATACCCGTTTCTTTTTCCGCTCACCATCCAGCACAGAAGCGGAATGGGTGCAGCGTGAGATTGGCCAGCGTCGGGATAAAGTTTTCAGTGAGCAGTACAGCTATGGTGCGGATACCGTGCGTGACGGTGTCTCCTTCAGCAAGGTGGAAGAAGACCGCTATCTGGTGAACTACACCGATATCCAGAAACTGCCCAATCTCAGCTGCTATGTCACGTTTCCCGGTGATTATCCGGCTGTTCGTATGAGTATGCGTTACGAAAAGATAAAGGACTGTGCAGAGGATCTGCAGATGCGGGAAATCAACGACAGCCTTGATCCGGAGATTGAATCTGAAATCAGCCGTCGCGAAGAGGAAGATGGCGATATTACGGCGCTGTTGGCCCGGCTGGAGCAGGGTGAGGTCAGAAAAGATGATGAACAGAACAAAACGGCGTCTCAGGCCGGACAGGCAGAATCGCTTAACAATCCGGTACTGACTGCAGCTGTGACTCAGGGGGCAGCGGCTGCGGTGACGGGCGGAACAGGTGAGAGCAGCCCTGTGGAAGAAAAGGCGCCTGTGGCAGAGCTGACCGAAATTGTGGACAAAGAAACCGGGGAAATCCTGTATCCGGACGATGAGCGGTATGACGAACTCTGCAGAGATTCAGACCAGGCACAGGAAGCAATGCGACAGGATGAACGCAATCTGGTGAGTCACCAGACGAATGAAGCGCGTGAACAGGATGATGACCGCGAGGTAACCTGGTAATGCTGAGTATTGCACCCATTGCCGGTGGTGGCGCAGGCTATTACACATCGCAGGATAACTACTATTTTCTGGGCAGCATGCAGTCCCGGTGGTTAGGGGAAGGGGCAAAATTGCTGCAACTGGAAGGACCGGTGGATGCTTTCCGGCTGGATGAGTTGATTGCAGGACGTCTGCCCAATGGCGTCAGTCTGGAGAGAATGGAAGGCGGCATTAATGTTCATCGCAGCGGTTATGATCTGACATTTTCTGCCCCCAAAAGTGTGTCTGTACTGATTGCGCTGTATGGTGAGAATCGTTTACTGGAGGCCTGGAACAGGGCAGTAAGTGAAACGCTAAAAGAAGTTGAATCGCTGGTTTCCAGTCGGGTGATGAAAGAGGGAGAGACAGAGACACAACTGACACAGAAAGCGGTTATTGCCACATTTAATCATGACACTTCACGGAATCTGGATCCGCAACTTCATACCCATGCTTTGTTCCTGAATATGACACCAACGGAAAGTGGCTGGCGAACGCTGGCAAGCGGTACGGTCAGGAAAGACGGATTTATTGAAGCTGTTTATGCGAACCAGTTAGCTCTGGGGCAGATACAACTGAATTTATTGCGTCGCCAGGTTGAGGCGATGGGCTATGAGACGGTGGATACCGGGAAAAATGGTCTGTGGGAGATTAAAGGTGTTCCGGTCGATATTTTCTCAACCCGCAGTCAGCAAATCCGGGAAGCGGTCGGGGATGATGCATCGGCTAAATCCCGCAGTGTGGCTGCGCTGGATACCCGTCGTGCCAAACAGAAAGAGCCGGACAGAGAAGAGCTGCTGACCGAGTGGCATGAGCGTATTGACCGGACAGGATTCAGTTATCAGGCATTGCGGGAGAAAGCAGCAGAACGGGAAGCCCTGCAGCAGTCTGCCCGTTCTGTTTCTGAACCGGAAAAGGCTGTTTTGTCAGGAGAGGCCGGAGGGTATTCTCAGCGGGAGACATCGTCTTCATCCATTTCTGGTCAGCGTGAAGGTGTGACCGTACCGTCAGTGATGCGGGATGCTGTGTCACAGGCTATTTCCCTGCTGAGTGACCGCAGGGCGCAGTTTACCTACTCCGATGTCCTGAGCAGGACGCTGGCACTGGTGGAGGCTGAACCGGGCAGTATTGCCCTGGCCCGTGCCGGGATTGAGCAGGCCATCAGCAGCGGCGAACTGGTACCACTTGATAAGGAAAAAGGGCTTTTCACCTCCTCCATTCATCTGCTCGATGAGCTGAGCGTGCAGCAGCTGGCACAGCAGGCGCTGCGTGAAAACCGGGTGATGGTGACCATGCGACCTGAAATGCCCCTGCAGGGCGCGGCTGCGATTCTGGCTGACACACTTCCGGCGGTGGCCATTATCAGTACCGGACGGGGAATGGCGGCACAGCGGGAGCAGATACAGGCTGTTGTGGCGATGGCAGAAGGTCAGGGACGTCAGGTGCAGGTGATGGCACCGGACAGGAAGATGACTACTTTTCTGGCAGAGCAGCAGGGGCTGAACGGAAAAGTGAGCGGGAAGGATTTACTGACCGGGGAAGGGCTGAAGCATGACAGCACGCTGGTGATTGCCGGCGCGGAAAAACTGTCTGTTAAGGAGACGGTCACGCTGCTTGACCAGGCGTTGCGTAACAATGTGCAGGTGGTGCTGATGGACGGTGGTGGTCGTAAGGGCACCGGAAATGCGCTGGCCACGCTGGAAGATGCCGGTGTGGTGCGGCTTCAGGGGGGGACGGACAGGGGCGTCAGGGTATCGGTGATAAGTCATGGTGACCGCCGGCAGCGTTATGAACAGCTGGCCCTGGATTATGCTGTTCTGCATGCACAGGGCGAGAGCGTGGTGGCGCAGGCCCCTGGTCGTGAGCAGCGGGCGCTGACGGAGGCCATCCGTCAGTCACTGAAAGCGGCCGGAGAGCTGGGCGACAGGGAAGTAACGGTATCCACGCTGACGCCGGTGTTCCTTGACAGTAAAAGCCGCAGACTGACGGACAGCTACCGGGAAGGACAGATACTGGAGCGGTATGATGCAGAACGCCGGACGTCTGAGCGTTACACTATTGACCGGGTGACGGCCCGCAGTCGCACACTGACGCTGACGGATGAGAAAGGCAGAAGTCAGCTGATAAAGGTCCGGGACATGGACAGCAGCTGGCGGTTGTATCAGCCCGGGACGCTTCCGGTGGCTGAAGGTGAAAAGCTGATGCTGCTCGGCAGTCACGGAAAACTGCGCGCAGGTGACAGTGTCACGGTTGAGCGCATCACAGACCGGGCGCTGACGGTCCGGCAGGGGGAACGCCGGCATCGCCTTCCGGTTGCTGGCAGACTGAAAATCAGTCAGGGATATGTGACCACGCCCGGAAAAACGGTGAGTGAACAGGGGATTGTTCTGGCTGCCGTTTCTGCCCGCGACACGCAGGCACAGACGCTGAATACACTGGCCACCAGTGGTGACCGGGTACAGATTTATACGTCACTGTCAGAAGAAGACGCGCATGCGCGTCTTGCACGTTCTCCACTGTACCGGCAGGCCCAGGAACAGGTCAGTCCGGAGGGTAAGCCACTGGATACAGCCATACAGCAGGCCCGGGACGGTCTGATGCCGGTGACCGAAAAAGCCGTACGTCAGGCCATAACGCTGGCTCAGGGTAGCAACGTGGTCTTTTCCCGTCAGGACGTGGTACTGGAGGCACTGAAAGCGCATCCGTCAGTGACACCAGGCGATATTCACCACACATTTGCTGAACTGGTTCAGCGCGGGGAAATCCTGTCTGTGCCGGGTGACGGGAGTGCCAGTCGTTATGTGCCGGCTGAAACCTGGCTGCAGGAAAAAGCCATCCTTCGCACAATGGCAGAAGGAAAGAACACGCAACGCCCGCTGATGGAAACTGTGGACTCGTCTCTCCTGGCGGGTCTGACGACAGGCCAACAGGCAGCCAGCCGGTTGATTCTTGAAAGCACGGACCGTTTTGTGGCCATTCAGGGCTATGCCGGTGTGGGGAAAACCACACAGTTTCGCAGTGTCCTGGCGGCGCTGGACACGTTGCCGGAAGGGCTGCGGCCGGATGTGGTGGGGCTGGCGCCCACACACCGGGCCGTCAGCGAAATGCAGGGTGTGGGGGTGAAAGCGCAGACCATCGCTTCTTTTCTGATGGACACGGAGCGACGTCAGCAGAGCGGTGAACAGCTTAACTTCTCAAAAACGCTGTTTCTTATTGATGAAAGCTCCATGGTGGGCAACCGGGATATGGCTGACACACTGGCCCGCATTGCCGCCGCAGGTGGGCGTGCGGTTCTGTCCGGTGACAGTCTGCAGTTACAGCCGGTGGCCAGTGGTGCGCCCTTTACCCTGATGCAGCAGCGCAGCGCCATCGATGTGGCGGTGATGAAAGACATTGTGCGTCAGTCACCGGAACTGCGACCAGCGGTGTATGCACTGCTGGAAGGGCGTACCGGCGAGGCGCTGGACACGATACGCCGCGTTTCACCGGAACAGGTGCCCCGGGATAATGGTGCATATGTACCGGCATCATCGGTGACTGAAATTCGCCAGACCCGCGAACAGAGAGAAACGCAGGGAGACAGGGTGATATCTGCCATCGTGGATGATTACACCGGGCGCACCGCAGAGGCCCGGCGTCAGACGCTGATTGTCACCCAGACAAACGCGGATGCAATGGCCATCAATGCCGGCATTCATGACCGTCTGCATGAGGCAGGAAAAACCGGTGGGTATGAGCTTCCTGTAACGGTGCTGGTCAGGGAGAAAACGCAGACGGAAGCCCTGAAATCCGTGGCAGGACTGGCGCAGCACAGCGGCCACATTGCCCTGATAAACCAGCAGTATTACACCATTCACAGCCCTGATGCAGCAAACGGTGTGGTGATGCTGCGTGATGCAGAAGGCCGGGACCATCTGCTTTCCGCTTTTGAAAGCAGTCTGCGGGATATTGCGGTATTTTCCCGGCGTGAAATCCGGCTGTCAGAAGGTGACCTGGTGCGCTTCACTCGTCAGGACCGGGAGCAGGGACGGGATACCCAGGTGCTGTGGGAGGTCATCCGGGTGGCAGATAACGGCGATATCACGCTGAAGCACGGTGAACATACACGGCTGATTCAGCCGGGGCGTGAGATGTCGGATATGCATCTGGATTACGGCTATGCCGGTACGGCACACCGTGCTCAGGGGGCCAGCGAGGCCTTTGTGATAGCCCTGGCCGGTGCAACCGGCGCACGCCAGCGGCTTGCCTCCCTCAGTGATGCGTATGTGGCGCTCTCGAGGATGAAGCAGCATGTGCAGGTGTATACCGATGATATCGGGAAATGGCAGGCATCCGTGGCGGCCAGTAAAAGCAGGGAGACAGCCCATGATGTGCTGGACGTTCAACAGGATTTTCGTGCCACAACAGCACAGAATCTGTGGGACAGTGCCCGGACGCTTAATCAGAATGCGCTGGGGCGGGCGTTGTTGCGGGAAACCGGGTTACCGGACCACAGTGAAGCCCGCTTCATCAGTGGCAGCCGCAAATATCCGGCACCGCATGTGGCCTGGCCGGCTTACGACCGGAACGGCAGACAACAGGGTATCTGGTTGCAGGAAATCCGTATGGATGAAGAGGGGCGAATGCAGGGACTGGATGAGCAGGGAAGATGGCTGGGGCGTGATGATGCCGGCGTTGTGGTTCTGCAGCAGAGCCATAATGGCGTAACGCTGACGGCATCAGACCCGGCATCTGCACTGGCGCTGGCCCGCCAGCACCCTGAGAGTGGTGTTGTGCTGCAACAGGATACCGCGCCACTTCCCGGCTGGCTGCTTCAGAAGTTAACGCAGGGACAGGGAGAAACGACACCTGAAGCCATAAAAACTGTGCAGGCTGTACAGAATACCGACGCAGAACTGCTCAGTCTGCAGACGCCGGAAGAGCGGGCACGCCAGGAAGCAGAAAAAGCGGTCAGGGAAACCCTGCGACAGGATGAAACGCGGAACATCCTGCCGGCAGAGAGTGAGACCCTGCAGGCTGCAGAAAACGTGGTGGCAGAACAGGAAATCAGGGCAGCCAGACAGGCGGCAGCCCGTGAAGAGAAAGAAAACGCGCAATTACTTCAGCATGAAGTGGCTGCCCTGAAACACATAAACGGACAGGAGCAACTGCGGCAGATGGAGAAAGAACTGGTGATTGACAGGGAGAAGACGCTCTGATGGAAAACCAGGAATGTTTCTGCGAGGATGATGTACGGAATCCCGGTGCTTTGCCTTTGCTGTCTCTGGCACCATTACAACGTGACATTATCAAAATCGTGGCATTTCTGGCGATGACAGGTGACCACATTGCTACAGCATTTCATGTGGGGACTCCCTGGCTTAACCTGACCGGGCGGTGCGCATTCCCGCTTTTCGCACTGATGGCGGGCTGCAACCTGGCGGGGCGGCAGATACGACAGGCTGCCGTAAATCGCCTGTGGCTGATGGCAGTGCTGGCGCAACCGGTATTCTGGCTGGCATTTCGGGGTACAGGAAATCAGTGGTGGGAGCTGAACATTCTGTTCTGCTTTGCCGTGGTGATGCAGGCGGTCTGTTTCTGGCAACGCCCTGATGCCATAAAAGGTGCCATAACCGGCACCATGCTGGCACTGTATCTGTCGTTCAGTACTGCCAGTTATGGCTGGCAGGGGCTGGTGATGCTGCTGGCAGCCGTATCCGTCTGGCAGGTGCCGGAGCAGTACCAGGGGCGGTTATTTTTACTGTGGCTGTGCTCTGTTGTATGGCTGAACGGTGCAAACGGTGCCGTCCCCGTGCTGGCCGGTATGGGCATGACACTGCTGGTATTGTGTCTTGTGCATGAGTATGTACCTGCATCATCAAAGCGCCTGCAGATAAGCCGGTGGTTTGCAGAAGGTTATGCCCTGCATCTGCTGATTATTGCCGTCATTGTTTACGGGCCGCAGACTTAACATACCGTGATGAAATGTGGCATAAAAGCGTCGAAGTAACGCCAGCGGCAGAATATAACGACAGGTATTCGCAAATGACAGAACAGAAACGACCGGTACTGACACTGAAGCGGAAAACAGAGGGAACAACACCTGTCCGCAGCCGGAAAACCATCATCAATGTTACCACGCCACCAAAATGGAAGGTGAAAAAGCAGAAACTGGCGGAGAAAGCGGCCCGGGAAGCAGAGCTGGCGGCTAAAAAGGCGCAGGCCAGACAGGCGCTGTCCATTTATCTGACCCTGCCCACGCTGGATGAGGCCGTGAACACCCTGAAACCCTGGTGGCCGGGATTATTTGACGGTGACACACCCCGGCTTCTGGCCTGTGGTATCCGGGACGTGTTACTGGAAGACGTATCAAAGCGGAATATCCCGCTCTCGCATAAAAAACTGCGCCGGGCGCTGAAAGCCATTACCCGTTCAGAAAGCTATCTTGGTGCAATGAAAGCCGGTGCCTGCCGGTATGACACGCAAGGGTATGTGACTGAGTATATTTCTCAGGAGGAGGAAGCGTATGCGGCAGAGCGTCTGGCAAAAATCTGCCGTCAGAACCGGAGAAAAGCTGAACTTCGGGCTGTGCTTGATGAGTAATAAAAAGGCCTCCCTCAGAAGCAAGGGAGGCAACAATAAGGCTTAAAAGGAAATAGCTTCCCTTCCCGAAAAGAAGCCAGTCCACTGAATTATTTAACACAGAAATACTGACAGGGGAAAGAGAGGGCAGATACAAATGAACGGATTCAGAAGCCATTCACGGGACGCTCAGGTCTGGCGTTACCAGCGCACCGGAAACCGGGCCGTCAGTCTGGAGCTCAGGGGATTCTGGAAGGAGGCCGCTGAAGCATGGCTCCAGGCTGCCCGTGTGGCGCCCCGTACAGACTGGCAGCAGTTTGCCCGACAGAGAGCTGAACGCTGCCAGCGGCGGGGATAATGAAAAAACGGCAAAAAAAAGACCTCCCCTGAGCAAGGGAGGCCAAAAATCATTCATGACGTATCACTGGCATTGAATGAATGCTCTGTACATCAACCCTGTGAAGCTACCACCGGTTAATGCCGGGAGGTTGCGGGAAAGAAAGATAACACACAGTAATTACATGGTTAATACCCGTGGGGATGTTTTTGCGACAGGAAAGCGTCAGGTGAATAAAAAAAGACCGCCATGTGACGGTCAACGTTGTCCTGTCAGGGACAAATGCATTCAGTAAGGAGAGCAAATAATAACATCACGTTGCCCGGTTGTTAATATCAGGCGATGTTAAGTGTTATTTATGACTCTTTTATCTGGTTGTGAAGTCTGTTAATCAGGAAGAGAAAATGGCGACCGGAAAATCAGAGAAGCAACAGGTGATTGCCTTTATCGATTACGAGAACTGCAGTAATCTGACAGAAATTGCCTTAAATATATATACGGAGTTAATTATATTCGCGGGCGCGAAACAGAATAATGTGGCACTGCCAGTAAACGCTTTCCCTGAAGCAGTAAAAGTTACACTCCGGCATGTCAGCGAAGTCTCCAGGAACAATGTTGATTTTCATCTGGTGCTGGAGCTGGGGCAGTGTGTATGCCATTACGGGCCGGAGAAGGAATACCATATTGTTTCCGCTGACAAGGGATATGACGGTATTGTCCGGACACTGCAGGCGCGCGGGATTTGCTGCCGTCGCGTCTCCCCGGATAAGGCGTCATCAGTAAAGATGGCTGCACCCGACATGGATATCGTTATCCGGTGGGCAAACAAAATTCAACAGGCAGCGCGGGAGGTTCGTAATATGCCGGTAACAGCAGAGACATTTAATAATTATTTAAAATCACAGATGCGCGGTGAATGGCGTGATGTCCTGACCAGAGGTATCCGGGATGAACTGGTTCGTCGCGGGGTAATGAAAATTCAGGGGAATAAAATCATCTGGTAAGACTGCCAGAAGAAAATAAAATGATATTTATTTTATTTATAAAAACAGAAAGGTCGAAAATCAATAATGGCATTTATTTCCATGACAAGACAGAGAGCGCCGCACAGATATAAAAGTAAGACCCGGTTATCGATAAGGCGAATAGATTCAGGCTCTGCCGGGTGTTATGTGACGGTTGCCGTTCGGGGGGAGCAGGAATTTATTATTGCTGAACTCGATTCAGAAGCCCGGAAAATCAGACTGAAACTGACGGACTCCTGTGAAGAAGGGGTAAGGCTGTCTTCGGGCACGTTTACGCTTCCGGCCAGATTCTGCAGGGAAATACTGCCGGATGACGTCAGGAGTATCACTATTATTCTGGAAAAAAGCGACGATGAGTGGTGGTACGGGAGCTACTGATACGGGGCAAAACCCCGTACAAATGTAACACTGACGCCTTCGCGTTGCTCAGTTGTCCAACTCCGGAAGCGGGAAAAAGCAAGTTTTCCCCGCTTCCGGCGTTTTCATAACTGAAAACCATACTATTTCACAGTTTAAATCACATTAAACGACAGTAATCCCCGTTGATTTGTGCGCCAACACAGATCTCCATCACAATTCTCAAGTCGCTGATTTCAAAAAACTGTAGTATCCTCTGCGAAACGATCCCTGTTTGAGTATTGAGGAGGCGAGATGTCGCAGACAGAAAATGCAGTGACTTCCTCATCTGGCGCAAAACGAGCATACAGAAAGGGGAATCCGCTTTCTGATGCAGAGAAACAAAGATTATCAGTGGCCCGTAAAAGAGCTTCGTTCAAGGAAGTAAAAGTATTTCTTGAACCAAAGTATAAGGCCATGCTCATGCAAATGTGTCATGAAGATGGTCTGACCCAGGCTGAAGTTCTGACCGCACTGATAAAAAGTGAAGCGCAAAAACGATGCATGTGATGATGGGCTTACATTCTTGAGTGTTCAGAAGATTAGTGCTAGATTACTGATCGTTTAAGGAATTTTGTGGCTGGCCACGCCGTAAGGTGGCAGGGAACTGGTTCTGATGTGGATTTACAGGAGCCAGAAAAGCGAAAACCCCGATAATCTTCTTCAACTTTGGCGAGTACGAAAAGATTACCGGGGCCATCTAAAAACCGTATAGCCAACAATTCAGCTATGCGGGGAGTATAGTTATATGCCCGGAAAAGTTCAAGACTTCTTTCTGTGCACACTCCTTCTGCGCATTGTAAGTGCAGGATGGTGTGACTGATCTTCAACAAACGTATTACCGCCAGGTAAAGAACCCTAATCCGGTATTCACACCCCGTGAAGGTGCCGGAACGCTGAAGTTCTGCGAAAAACTGATGGAAAAGGCGGTTGGCTTCACCTCCCGTTTTGATTTCGCCATTCATGTGGCACATGTCCGTTCGCGTGGTCTGCGCCGGCGCATGCCACCGGTGCTGCGTCGACGTGCCATTGATGCGCTGCTGCAGGGGCTGTGTTTCCACTATGACCCGCTGGCCAACCGCGTCCAGTGCTCCATCACCACGCTGGCCATTGAGTGCGGACTGGCGACAGAGTCTGCTGCCGGAAAACTCTCCATCACCCGTGCCACCCGCGCCCTGACGTTCCTCGCAGAGCTGGGCCTGATTACCTACCAGACGGAATATGACCCGCTTATCGGGTGCTACATTCCGACCGACATCACGTTCACACCGGCACTGTTTGCCGCTCTCGATGTGTCTGAGGTGGCGGTGGCAGCTGCGCGCCGCAGTCGTGTGGAATGGGAAAACAGACAGCGCAAGAAGCAGGGACTGGATGCACTGGGTATGGATGAACTGATAGCGAAAGCCTGGCGTTTTGTGCGTGAGCGTTTCCGCAGTTACCAGACAGAGCTTAAGTCCCGGGGAATAAAGCGTGCCCGTGCGCGTCGTGATGCGGACAGGGAACGTCAGGATATTGTCACCCTGGTGAAACGGCAGCTGACGCGCGAAATCGCGGAAGGGCGCTTCACTGCTAATCGTGAGGCAGTAAAACGCGAAGTGGAGCGTCGTGTGAAGGAGCGCATGATTCTGTCACGTAACCGTAATTACAGCCGGCTGGCCACAGCTTCCCCCTGAAAGTGACCTCCTCAGAATAATCCGGCCCGCGCCGGAGGCATTCGCACGCCTGAAGCCTGTCAGCGAACAAAAAAGCAGCACTACATACAAAAAACAATCTCATCATCCACCTTCAGGTGCATCCGGTTCCCCCTGTTTTTGATGCAAAACACCTCCCACAGACGGGGAATTTTGCTTATCCACATTTAACTGCAAGGGACTTTCCCATAAGGTTACAACCGATCATGTCGTAAAGCGCCAGCCGACAGCCTTACAGGGTGCAATGTATCTTTTAAACACCTGTTTATATCTCCTTTAAACTACTTAATTGCATTCATTTAAAAAGAAAACCTATTCACTGCCTGTCCTGTGGACAGACAGATATGCACCTCCCACCGCAAGCGGCGGGCCCCGACCGGAGCCGATTTAGTTACAACATGCAAAAACAGACCCCGGAAAAACCCCGGTTCAGCGCAGAACTGAAACCACAAAGCCCCTCCCTCATAACTGAAAAGCGAGGCCGCCCCCGCCCAAAGGGCGGGAACAACATCGCTTTTAATTATGAATGTTGTAACTAAACATCATCATCGCTGTCAGTCTTCTGGCTGGAAGTATTGAGAACACGCTCGTAAGCGGCCCTCACGGCCCGCTAACGCGGAGATACGCCCCGACTGCGGGTAAACCCTTGTCGGGACCACTCCGACCGCGCACAGAAGCTCTGTCATGGCTGAAAGCGGGTATGGTCTGGCAGGGCTGGAATGGGATAGGTGAACTCTATCAATCAGTACCGGCTTACGCCGGGCTTCGGCGGTTTTACTTCAGTATCATATGAAACCACAGCGTGCCGCCTTACATGCCGCTGATGCGGCATCAGAGCAATACAAGCAGTATTTAATGCATTTGCAAAAGTATGAGTAGTAAAGACTTGTTAAGAGGTCTTTTCAGAGATATCGTTAAGACTTGTTAAACAGTCTCAAAGGTGCGTTATGCCTAACATTATTCTGTCTGACACCAGTGCAAGTGTCAGTGAACTGAAAAAAAATCCTATGGCTACAGTCAGTGCCGGAGATGGTTACCCTGTCGCCATCCTTAACCGGAATCAGCCGGCATTCTACTGTGTGCCTGCTGAACTGTATGAAAGGATGCTTGATGCTCTGGATGACCAGGAACTGGTGAAACTGGTTACTGAACGCAGCAATCAGCCACTGCATGATGTGGATCTGGACAGTTATTTATGACTTATACGGTCAAATTCAGAGATGATGCGCTGAAAGAGTGGCTGAAGCTGGATAAAGTCATTCAACAGCAATTTGCGAAAAAGCTAAAGAAGTGCAGTGAAAATCCGCACATCCCTTCAGCAAAACTGCGAGGGATAAAGGACTGCTACAAAATCAAGCTTCGAGCCTCTGGTTTTCGTCTGGTCTATCAGGTGATTGACGATCAATTAATTATCGCTGTTGTAGCTGTAGGAAAACGTGAACGTAGTGACGTTTATAATCTTGCCAGTGAGCGAATGAGATAATCATTCATTTTTACGATAATTAATTTGCACGTTTTAAACGTGCAATATCCACCCTCACTTCTGGTATCGAGCACGTGTACCAGCGGAAAATAACAAGAAAAGAGCTGGCCGAAATGGCTGGATTTTCTGCTGCTGCTATTTACTCGTACACTGCAACTCCGTCAGCGAGAGACTACCACACAATATCTGATGATATGAGAAAGCAGATGGGGGTTACACCTCCGTTTATTGAATGAAGGGAAATTACACCAGAGTGGCCATAAAGGGGCTGTATGGAATCAGTTGTGAATTACGACAAAGAAATATTGGGGCGAGCACAGATACACTGTGGGCCTCCAGCTTCAACGAATACCGACAGAGCAACAACCCAGCTAGCCATTATTAATTTTAGATTGAAGGTTGATTTCTTCATACTGGTTTCCTTGATTTCCTGGGCAATTAGGGTCGGTTGTTCTTTGTTGTCAGTGGGAATTTCTCCCAATTGTCGGATGGTTCTTTCGGTCTTCTGAATCTGTTGATACGTCAGGCTGAACGAACTATCGGTCTTCTCGCTCCAATGTTTCTTCTACGGTACATTATGCTAAATTATCAATAAAAAGGAAATATTAGAATACTCTTTTATTGATTCATCATGATCAGCTATCGCCTTTAAGTTATTGCTTTTCTCTTATCGCATTTAGGTTATCTCATGTCCCTAAAGGTCTGCCAAACACCCTACCGCGTACAATATTGTACGGTTCCCAAACGCAGCCCTATAAGGGGGAACCGCAGAATTCGGAAAAAATCGTACGCTAAGCTAACGGTGTTCTCGTGACAGCTCTTTGACTAGGCTTTCTAAGGCCATTCTGATAGCCCTGACTTCCTGAAAAGCCATGGCTAAAATTTGTGCGGCTAAAAGGGATAACCGATGGTAAAGTAAGTTATCCCTGTCGAGATACTGAAAAGCGTTATCCTCGTTTTTCCCAAAACTGTTTTGCCAGTTCGCTCAGAGCGCTAGTTAACTGAGCGACAGATTTCGCACTTTGCAAATTATTCTGCCCGGTCTGTACATTGGTATCAGCAGCATCGCGTATATTGATAATACTGCGGTTTATGTCTTCACTTACTGCTCCCTGCTGCTCGACCGCAGTCGCTATTTGCGCGTTCATGTCGGTAATTTCGTTAACGCGTTGGCCAATTCCATCAAGAGCTGTAGCTGCTTCCTCTGCGTGAGCTACACTCGTGTGCGCTTGCCGACTACTTTGCTCCATGACTGTAACAGCGGATTGCGCTCGCTCTTGTAGAGCGCTGATCATGCTTTGAATATCCGTTGTCGATTGCTGTGTGCGAGCAGCAAGACTGCGAACCTCATCGGCGACAACAGCAAAACCACGCCCCTGCTCACCAGCACGCGCGGCCTCAATTGCTGCGTTGAGTGCCAACAAATTCGTTTGCTCGGCGATCCCTCGTATAAGGGGTCTGACGCTCAGTGGAACGAAAACTCACGTTAAGCAACGTTTTCTGCCTCTGACGCCTCTTTTAATGGTCTCAGATGTCCTTTGGTCACCAGTTCTGCCAGCGTGAAGGAATAATGGCCGAGCATATTGATATGTCCGTGGCAAAGCGGGGAGAGGCGTGCGATATCTTCATCATTCAGTGTTTCACCCTGCGCCCGGAGATGATCCAGGGCTGCCTGCATATAAATAGTGTTCCATAACACGACGGCGTTAGTGACCAGCCCCAGTGTGCCCAGTTGATCTTCCTGACCGTCGGTATATCGTTTTCTTATCTCACCTTTTTGACCGTGACAGATGGCTCTGGCAACGGCATGGCGACTTTCTCCCCGATTAAGCTGGGTCAGAATGCGCCGGCGGTAATCTTCATCATCAATATAATTAAGCAGATACAGCGTTTTGTTGATGCGCCCCACTTCAATGATTGCCTGAGTCAGTCCGGAAGGACGTTCACTTTTCAGCAATGAACGGACCAGCACTGAAACCTGTACTTTGCCCAGCTTCAGGGAGCCAGCGGTCCGGATCATTTCGTCCCACTGAAGGACTATTTTTCGGGGATCTGATTGCCCTCTGGCAATATCATTCAGCACGCCATAGTCGGCATCATGGTCCATTCGCCAGAAAACCGAAGCACCGGCATCAGCCAGGCGTGGAGAAAACTGGTATCCCAGCAGCCAGAAAAGGCCAAAGACAAGTTCGCTGGCACCTGCTGTATCGGTCATAATTTCGGTTGGATTCAGCCCGGTCTCCTGTTCCAGAAGACCTTCCAGCACAAAGATAGAGTCCCTCAGCGTCCCCGGTATAACGATGCCATGAAAGCCGGAATACTGATCGGACACAAAGTTGTACCAGGTGATCCCTCTGTTATTACCAAAGTATTTGCGGTTCGGTCCGGCATTGATTGTTCTGACTGGCGTAACAAAGCGCATTCCATCTGCAGATGCCACTTCTCCTCCACCCCATATCTGTGCCAGTGGCAGCGTTGCCTGAAAATCAACCAGTCTGGCATTAGCGCTGGTGATAGTTTCAGCCCGCAGATAGTTCGCTTTTGTCCAGTTCAGCCGGTGTCGGGTCAGTGCAGGAACATTTGATCTGATCAGTGGTTCCAGACCGATATTGCAGGCTTCAGCCATCAGCACGGCGCTGATGCTGACGGGCAGATCATCAACTCTGGCACTGGCTTCACTAGCATGGAAAAACTCATCAGCAAATCCGGTATGGGCGTTAATTTCGAGCAGCAACTCCGTTAAATCCACCGGAGGGAGTAGATCACTGATCATTTTGCTCAGTCGTTTCAGACTGTCCGGCTCATCAAGACTGGCGAGGGGAGAAATTGTCAACCGGGGCTTCGGGCCAGAAACATCGAGTTCGACAGCCTCATTTTCGCAAAGACGTGCAGCAACCTGTCTGTAACGACTATCAAGCTGATGACCCAGAGATTTTATTGCTTCCTGCGGGTCTGTCGGGTGCCCCAAAGAACGATAAACCTTAATCCGGTTTGCCTGCCAGTCAGCACCCTGTAGTAATCTTGCACGAGGATCTCCCCACCGGTTACTGCCGGTAACGTAGACATCCCTCCGCCTCAGACTATCCTGCAGTTTACTGAGAAAGCAGAGCGTGTATCCCCTGCGGGTGATATGTTTTTCCTTGTTAATCACCAGCCGTTTCCATGACCGACTGATAATTTCCGTTGGTGCGTCGTCAAAAAACTGCCGCCGTGAGCTGAACTCCCGGCTGAGGTAGTCACAGGCATTCAGAGTGGTAACCCCGGCAGGTGCGGATGAAAATTTAACGGTATTCAGCAGATGGGGCAGGAAACGACGAACGCGCCCGTACTGCTCCACCATTTCTTCATGAAAATTATCGTCTGAGGGCCGGGCAATTTCACGGACAAGCGTGATGATTTCAGCCAGCTTTTGCCTTGGGATGTAGCTGAACACCTCAGCACGAATCGATTCGTCCGGTGTTTCTTCTTTCAGCAGGTACGAACATGCGCTGGCGAGCGCCAATGCAGATTTATCCAGATCCTTCAGCGAGCGGAGCCGTTTTTTCTGCCCAATCTTTCTGGCGTCACGGATGATAACGGCCAGCATGGCGTCCAGAACGTCCAATGCATCATCCAGCGCCAGCGTTTCCCATGCAAGGACAAAGGCAACCAGAACCGCCATCCTTTTCTGCGGTGACATCCTGGCAATATTGAACACCGAAGTCATACCAGCATAACGTGCGAGATTTTTCAGGCGCACAGCCGGGAGTGTACTCAGGTTTTCAGCATGCAGGCCAAAATCGTTCAGAGTTTTCCAGCGTTCAATTGCTTCATTAAACGCCGGACCACTGATGGTCACAGGGCCCTTTTTCAGTGATTCCAGTAAAGACAGGCGGCTGCAATCAGTTGGCCCCAGCAGCATCTCCAGCTGTGAACGCTGTTCGGCTGACGGTATCAGTGCCAGTTTGTTCCACAGGCGCAACGTCGCCTTTTCCCTTACCTCTGAAATCAACCGGGTCAGCGTAGTGGCTCCGGGGAGAATAATACGATGTTGCATAAGCCACCCTGTCGCCAGATCGAAAAGCAGGCCAGGACGTTCGTTGCTTATCCAGCTCCGGGTATATAAAAGACGGGTAAGGCGAAATGTCCAGGGCCAGGCAAATTCACGATACTGATAGTGCTGACGTATCAGCGCTGCATGCTCACGGCGGGTATTTTCCCTCTGACCGTATTCTGCAAGAACGGTGATATCACGAATCTCGAGCTGTCTGGCGGTAAAATGCCGGACGCCGGAAGGAATATGATTCATATCGGTGAGGAAGGTGCCCAGAAAACGGACACATCCAATTTGCAGGGCAATGCCCAGACGGTTGTGATCACCTCTGCTTTTTCCGATAAATTCCTTGTCTGCTTCATCAAGGTGAAAATATCGTGCCAGCTGAAGCTCATCCGGTTCACCGGTGAATCTGCCATAGCTTTCAGTCTGCTCAGTGGTCAGAAAGTCAACGGGCATATCGGCCTCCCTGCCTGACGGGCATTTAGTAACATTTTTCCAACCGTACGAAATGTTATAAATTATCGGACATCGTAAAACTGTTACATTAATATGTCTATTAAATCGTAAATTTGTAATAATAGACATGAGTTGTCCGATATTCGATTTAAGGTACATTTTTATGCGACTTTTTGGTTACGCTCGGGTCTCAACCAGTCAGCAGTCTCTTGATCTTCAGGTCAGAGCACTCAAAGACGCAGGTGTGAAAGCAAACCGTATATTTACCGATAAGGCATCCGGCAGTTCAACAGACCGGGAAGGGCTGGATTTGCTGAGGATGAAGGTGGAGGAAGGTGATGTCATTCTGGTTAAGAAGCTCGACCGTCTTGGCCGCGACACTGCCGATATGATCCAACTGATAAAGGAATTTGACGCTCAGGGCGTGGCAGTCCGGTTCATTGATGACGGGATCAGTACCGACGGTGATATGGGGCAAATGGTGGTCACCATCCTGTCGGCTGTGGCACAGGCTGAACGCCGGAGGATCCTAGAACGCACGAATGAGGGCCGACAGGAAGCAAAGCTGAAAGGAATCAAATTTGGCCGCAGGCGTACCGTGGACAGGAACGTCGTGCTGACGCTTCATCAGAAGGGCACTGGTGCAACGGAAATTGCTCATCAGCTCAGTATTGCCCGCTCCACGGTTTATAAAATTCTTGAAGACGAAAGGGCCTCGTGATACGCCTATTTTTATAGGTTAATGTCATGATAATAATGGTTTCTTAGACGTCAGGTGGCACTTTTCGGGGAAATGTGCGCGGAACCCCTATTTGTTTATTTTTCTAAATACATTCAAATATGTATCCGCTCATGAGACAATAACCCTGGTAAATGCTTCAATAATATTGAAAAAGGAAGAGTATGAGTATTCAACATTTTCGTGTCGCCCTTATTCCCTTTTTTGCGGCATTTTGCCTTCCTGTTTTTGCTCACCCAGAAACGCTGGTGAAAGTAAAAGATGCTGAAGATCAGTTGGGTGCACGAGTGGGTTACATCGAACTGGATCTCAACAGCGGTAAGATCCTTGAGAGTTTTCGCCCCGAAGAACGTTTTCCAATGATGAGCACTTTTAAAGTTCTGCTATGTGGTGCGGTATTATCCCGTGTTGACGCCGGGCAAGAGCAACTCGGTCGCCGCATACACTATTCTCAGAATGACTTGGTTGAGTACTCACCAGTCACAGAAAAGCATCTTACGGATGGCATGACAGTAAGAGAATTATGCAGTGCTGCCATAACCATGAGTGATAACACTGCTGCCAACTTACTTCTGACAACGATCGGAGGACCGAAGGAGCTAACCGCTTTTTTGCACAACATGGGGGATCATGTAACTCGCCTTGATCGTTGGGAACCGGAGCTGAATGAAGCCATACCAAACGACGAGCGTGACACCACGATGCCTGCAGCAATGGCAACAACGTTGCGCAAACTATTAACTGGCGAACTACTTACTCTAGCTTCCCGGCAACAATTAATAGACTGGATGGAGGCGGATAAAGTTGCAGGACCACTTCTGCGCTCGGCCCTTCCGGCTGGCTGGTTTATTGCTGATAAATCTGGAGCCGGTGAGCGTGGGTCTCGCGGTATCATTGCAGCACTGGGGCCAGATGGTAAGCCCTCCCGTATCGTAGTTATCTACACGACGGGGAGTCAGGCAACTATGGATGAACGAAATAGACAGATCGCTGAGATAGGTGCCTCACTGATTAAGCATTGGTAACTGTCAGACCAAGTTTACTCATATATACTTTAGATTGATTTAAAACTTCATTTTTAATTTAAAAGGATCTAGGTGAAGATCCTTTTTGATAATCTCATGACCAAAATCCCTTAACGTGAGTTTTCGTTCCACTGAGCGTCAGACCCCTATAACGTCAAGAACTTTTGATATCTCGTTACTTTGACCTTCAAGCTCATGAATAACCTGAGTGGCTTGCCTAATTTCACCTTCAAGGGCAGTGATTGACTGGCTTGTGTGGGCTACCAGACGCTGGCCAGATGCCGTCTCAGTGTCTGCTCTTCCGGCCGCATCTGCAGCATGCTGTGCATTGCTCGCAACCTCTTGAATGCTTGCCACCATTTGGTTTACTGCCGTTGCTATTTGATCTGTCTCTGCCTGCTGCTCAACTGTAAGTACATTGCTTGACTCAATATCCTTTAGTAGGCCTCGGGTGTGTTCGCTAAGCCGATTTGATGCATCACCTATGCGACCTACTATGGCGCCTGTTTCAGCTTGCATCATTCGTAAAGCAAACTCTATTTGGCCAAACTCATCGGTGCGCCCAGTGTAGAGGGATTGACTTAATGGGTTATTGGAAATATTCCTGGCTCTTTCAACCAGTCTTCCAAGAGGAGAGAGAATAGCCAAAACACTAACAGAGCTTAAGCTTCCTGACATTAAAGTGGCTAACAATAAGCTGCTTATTGATGTATCAGTAAGCATGCCGGCAGCCATTGCGCTTGATATAATACTACCCCATATGAGCAAGAGTATTTTCACGGAAAAGCTAGCAGCCAATTTCGGCCTCGCGGCCTTCCCGCTTCTCAATTGAGCATATAATTTTTCCGCAGCCAAAACCTGCTCAGGTTCAGGCTTGGTCCTTACAGACTGGTATTCAACAATCGAACCATTCTTAGCTATTGGCGTTACATAAGCACTTACCCAATAGTGGTCGCCATTTTTACAGCGATTTTTTACTAGCCCCATCCATGAGCGGCCAGATTTTAATGTACTCCACATATGCTCAAATGCAGCAGGCGGCATATCTGGGTGTCTTACGATGTTGTGAGGCTGGCCTAATAGTTCTTCCTCAGTGAAACCACTGATTTTAATGAAGTCAGGATTAACGTACGTGATATGGCTTTGAGGGGAGGTAGTCGAAAGAATATTGGCATCTTTTGGGAGTTCTAAGTTTCGACCCGTCACTGGTAAATTCTGGCGCATAAGAACCTCAAGGGTTGGCTGTTTTATTTTATTGTTTTCGGCATTAAGCCCAATTTCTTGAGCGTTACGATAAAGCTAGCATGGAAACGATAGGTGCAAGCAAGTTAAGGGTTGCATCGCGCATGTCAATCTAGGCTATACCCTAACTTGATGTCAGGCAGGGCCGCGCCGCTTCGTCAGAATAGAGTCTGCTTTCCCATTTTTTGACACATGCCCGCGAAGGTTATAGATTTCAGCCTGACAGAAATGGGCTTTGAGGCACAACGGAACAGAAAGTGCACTTAAGCCGCCTTCAACCAAGGAGACATCGTGCAGGGGCACCGCATCGGCTACGTCCGGGTCAGCAGCTTTGACCAGAACCCGGAACGCCAGCTGGAACAAACCCAGGTGAGCAAGGTGTTCACCGACAAGGCATCGGGCAAGGACACCCAGCGCCCCCAGCTCGAAGCGCTGCTGAGCTTCGTCCGCGAAGGCGATACAGTGGTGGTGCACAGCATGGATCGGCTGGCCCGCAACCTCGATGACCTGCGTCGCTTGGTACAGAAGCTGACTCAGCGCGGCGTGCGCATCGAGTTCCTGAAGGAGGGCCTGGTGTTCACTGGCGAGGACTCGCCGATGGCCAACCTGATGCTGTCGGTGATGGGGGCCTTCGCTGAGTTCGAGCGCGCCCTGATCCGCGAGCGGCAGCGTGAGGGCATCGCCTTGGCCAAGCAGCGTGGCGCGTACCGGGGCCGCAAGAAAGCCCTGTCCGATGAGCAGGCTGCTACCCTGCGGCAGCGAGCGACGGCCGGCGAGCCCAAGGCGCAGCTTGCCCGCGAGTTCAACATCAGCCGGGAAACCCTCTACCAGTACCTCCGCACGGACGACTGACACATGCCGCGTCGCTTGATCCTCTCGGCCACGGAGCGGGACACCCTGCTTGCGCTGCCGGAAAGCCAGGATGACCTGATCCGCTACTACACCTTCAACGACTCCGACCTGTCGCTGATCCGCCAGCGACGCGGCGACGCCAACCGCCTCGGCTTCGCCGTGCAGCTCTGCCTGCTGCGCTACCCCGGTTACGCGCTGGGAACCGACAGCGAGCTGCCCGAGCCGGTCATCCTGTGGGTGGCGAAGCAAGTCCAGGCCGAGCCGGCGAGCTGGGCAAAGTACGGCGAGCGCGACGTGACCCGTCGCGAGCATGCCCAGGAACTGCGCACCTACCTGCAACTGGCCCCGTTCGGCCTGTCCGACTTCCGCGCCCTGGTGCGCGAGCTAACCGAGCTGGCCCAGCAGACCGACAAAGGCTTGCTGCTGGCCGGTCAGGCCCTGGAGAGCCTACGGCAGAAACGACGCATCCTGCCGGCGCTGAGCGTGATTGACCGGGCCTGCTCGGAAGCCATTGCGCGAGCCAATCGGCGGGTCTACCGCGCCCTGGTCGAACCACTCACGGACTCGCATCGGGCCAAGCTGGACGAGCTGTTGAAGCTCAAGGCCGGCAGCAGCATCACCTGGTTGACCTGGCTGCGCCAGGCACCGCTGAAACCCAACTCTCGGCACATGCTGGAACACATCGAGCGGCTGAAGACATTTCAGTTGGTGGACTTGCCCGAAGGCCTGGGCCGGCACATCCACCAGAACCGCCTGCTCAAGCTGGCCCGCGAGGGTGGGCAGATGACGCCCAAAGACCTCGGTAAGTTCGAGCCGCAGCGCCGCTACGCGACCCTGGCCGCCGTGGTGCTGGAGAGCACCGCGACCGTGATCGATGAGCTGGTCGATCTGCATGACCGCATCCTGGTCAAGCTGTTCAGCGGCGCGAAGCACAAGCATCAGCAGCAGTTCCAGAAGCAGGGCAAGGCGATCAACGACAAGGTGCGCCTGTACTCCAGGATCGGCCAGGCGCTGCTGGAAGCGAAGGAAAGCGGCAGCGACCCCTATGCCGCCATCGAGGCGGTGATTCCCTGGGACGAGTTCACCGAGAGCGTCAGCGAGGCCGAGCTGCTGGCCCGGCCGGAAGGCTTCGACCACCTGCACCTGGTCGGCGAGAACTTCGCCACCCTGCGCCGTTACACGCCGGCCTTGCTGGAGGTGCTGGAACTGCGCGCCGCGCCGGCCGCGCAAGGCGTGCTGGCAGCCGTGCAGACCCTGCGTGAGATGAACGCCGACAACCTGCGCAAGGTGCCGGCCGATGCACCCACGGCCTTCATCAAGCCGCGCTGGAAGCCGCTGGTGATCACCCCGGAAGGCCTCGACCGGAAATTCTACGAAATCTGCGCCCTGTCCGAGCTGAAGAACGCCCTGCGCTCCGGCGACATCTGGGTCAAGGGCTCGCGGCAGTTCCGCGACTTCGACGACTACCTGCTGCCGGCCGAGAAGTTCGCCGCACTCAAGCGCGAGCAGGCCCTGCCCCTGGCGATCAACCCGAACAGCGACCAGTACCTGGAAGAGCGTTTGCAGCTGCTGGACGAGCAGTTGGCCACCGTCACCCGCCTGGCCAAGGACAACGAGCTGCCCGATGCCATCCTCACCGAGTCAGGGCTGAAAATCACCCCGCTGGATGCGGCGGTGCCGGATCGGGCGCAGGCGCTGATCGACCAAACCAGCCAGTTACTGCCGCGCATCAAGATCACCGAACTGCTGATGGACGTGGACGACTGGACGGGCTTCAGCCGCCACTTCACCCACTTGAAGGACGGGGCCGAGGCCAAAGACAGGACGTTGCTGCTGTCCGCAATCCTCGGTGATGCGATCAACCTCGGGCTGACCAAGATGGCCGAGTCGAGCCCCGGCCTGACCTACGCCAAGCTGTCCTGGCTGCAAGCCTGGCACATCCGCGACGAAACCTATTCGGCGGCCTTGGCCGAGCTGGTCAACCACCAGTATCGCCACGCCTTTGCCGCCCACTGGGGCGACGGCACGACCTCATCCTCCGATAGCCAGCGCTTCCGCGCGGGTGGCCGGGGCGAGAGCACCGGGCACGTCAACCCGAAGTACGGTAGCGAGCCGGGACGGCTGTTCTATACCCATATCTCCGACCAGTACGCGCCGTTCAGCACCCGCGTGGTGAATGTCGGCGTCCGCGATTCCACCTATGTGCTCGACGGCCTGCTGTACCACGAGTCCGACCTGCGGATCGAGGAGCACTACACCGACACGGCCGGCTTCACCGATCACGTCTTTGCCCTGATGCACCTGCTAGGCTTCCGCTTCGCGCCGCGCATCCGCGACCTCGGCGAAACCAAGCTGTACGTGCCGCAGGGCGTGCAAGCCTACCCGACGTTGCGCCCGCTGATCGGCGGCACCCTGAACATCAAGCACGTGCGTGCCCACTGGGACGACATCCTGCGCCTGGCCAGCTCGATCAAGCAGGGCACCGTCACCGCCTCGCTGATGCTGCGCAAGCTCGGCAGCTACCCGCGCCAGAACGGACTGGCCGTGGCCCTGCGCGAGCTGGGCCGGATCGAGCGCACGCTGTTCATCCTGGACTGGCTGCAAAGTGTTGAACTGCGCCGCCGCGTGCATGCCGGCCTGAACAAAGGTGAGGCGCGCAACTCGCTGGCCAGGGCGGTGTTCTTCAACCGCCTTGGGGAAATCAGGGATCGGAGCTTCGAGCAGCAGCGCTACCGGGCCAGCGGCCTCAACCTGGTGACGGCGGCTATCGTGCTGTGGAACACGGTGTACCTGGAACGCGCCACCCAGGGGTTGGTCGAGGCCGGCAAGCCGGTGGACGGCGAGCTGCTGCAATTCCTGTCGCCGCTGGGCTGGGAGCACATCAACCTAACCGGCGATTACGTCTGGCGGCAGAGCCGCAGACTGGAAGACGGGAAGTTTCGGCCCTTACGGATGCCCGGAAAACCTTAGCGTACGATTTTTTCCGAATTCTGCGGGCTCCCCTATCTCATCTGCGCAAGGCAGAACGTGAAGACGGCCGCCCTGGACCTCGCCCGCGAGCGCCAGGCGCACGAGGCCGGCGCGCGGACCCGCGCCACGGCCCACGAGCGGACGCCGCAGCAGGAGCGCCAGAAGGCCGCCAGAGAGGCCGAGCGCGGCCGTGAGGCTTGGACGCTAGGGCAGGGCATGAAAAAGCCCGTAGCGGGCTGCTACGGGCGTCTGACGCGGTGGAAAGGGGGAGGGGATGTTGTCTACATGGCTCTGCTGTAGTGAGTGGGTTGCGCTCCGGCAGCGGTCCTGATCAATCGTCACCCTTTCTCGGTCCTTCAACGTTCCTGACAACGAGCCTCCTTTTCGCCAATCCATCGACAATCACCGCGAGTCCCTGCTCGAACGCTGCGTCCGGACCGGCTTCGTCGAAGGCGTCTATCGCGGCCCGCAACAGCGGCGAGAGCGGAGCCTGTTCAACGGTGCCGCCGCGCTCGCCGGCATCGCTGTCGCCGGCCTGCTCCTCAAGCACGGCCCCAACAGTGAAGTAGCTGATTGTCATCAGCGCATTGACGGCGTCCCCGGCCGAAAAACCCGCCTCGCAGAGGAAGCGAAGCTGCGCGTCGGCCGTTTCCATCTGCGGTGCGCCCGGTCGCGTGCCGGCATGGATGCGCGCGCCATCGCGGTAGGCGAGCAGCGCCTGCCTGAAGCTGCGGGCATTCCCGATCAGAAATGAGCGCCAGTCGTCGTCGGCTCTCGGCACCGAATGCGTATGATTCTCCGCCAGCATGGCTTCGGCCAGTGCGTCGAGCAGCGCCCGCTTGTTCCTGAAGTGCCAGTAAAGCGCCGGCTGCTGAACCCCCAACCGTTCCGCCAGTTTGCGTGTCGTCAGACCGTCTACGCCGACCTCGTTCAACAGGTCCAGGGCGGCACGGATCACTGTATTCGGCTGCAACTTTGTCATGCTTGACACTTTATCACTGATAAACATAATATGTCCACCAACTTATCAGTGATAAAGAATCCGCGCGTTCAATCGGACCAGCGGAGGCTGGTCCGGAGGCCAGACGTGAAACCCAACAGACCCCTGATCGTAATTCTGAGCACTGTCGCGCTCGACGCTGTCGGCATCGGCCTGATTATGCCGGTGCTGCCGGGCCTCCTGCGCGATCTGGTTCACTCGAACGACGTCACCGCCCACTATGGCATTCTGCTGGCGCTGTATGCGTTGATGCAATTTGCCTGCGCACCTGTGCTGGGCGCGCTGTCGGATCGTTTCGGGCGGCGGCCGGTCTTGCTCGTCTCGCTGGCCGGCGCTGCTGTCGACTACGCCATCATGGCGACGGCGCCTTTCCTTTGGGTTCTCTATATCGGGCGGATCGTGGCCGGCATCACCGGGGCGACTGGGGCGGTAGCCGGCGCTTATATTGCCGATATCACTGATGGCGATGAGCGCGCGCGGCACTTCGGCTTCATGAGCGCCTGTTTCGGGTTCGGGATGGTCGCGGGACCTGTGCTCGGTGGGCTGATGGGCGGTTTCTCCCCCCACGCTCCGTTCTTCGCCGCGGCAGCCTTGAACGGCCTCAATTTCCTGACGGGCTGTTTCCTTTTGCCGGAGTCGCACAAAGGCGAACGCCGGCCGTTACGCCGGGAGGCTCTCAACCCGCTCGCTTCGTTCCGGTGGGCCCGGGGCATGACCGTCGTCGCCGCCCTGATGGCGGTCTTCTTCATCATGCAACTTGTCGGACAGGTGCCGGCCGCGCTTTGGGTCATTTTCGGCGAGGATCGCTTTCACTGGGACGCGACCACGATCGGCATTTCGCTTGCCGCATTTGGCATTCTGCATTCACTCGCCCAGGCAATGATCACCGGCCCTGTAGCCGCCCGGCTCGGCGAAAGGCGGGCACTCATGCTCGGAATGATTGCCGACGGCACAGGCTACATCCTGCTTGCCTTCGCGACACGGGGATGGATGGCGTTCCCGATCATGGTCCTGCTTGCTTCGGGTGGCATCGGAATGCCGGCGCTGCAAGCAATGTTGTCCAGGCAGGTGGATGAGGAACGTCAGGGGCAGCTGCAAGGCTCACTGGCGGCGCTCACCAGCCTGACCTCGATCGTCGGACCCCTCCTCTTCACGGCGATCTATGCGGCTTCTATAACAACGTGGAACGGGTGGGCATGGATTGCAGGCGCTGCCCTCTACTTGCTCTGCCTGCCGGCGCTGCGTCGCGGGCTTTGGAGCGGCGCAGGGCAACGAGCCGATCGCTGATCGTGGAAACGATAGGCCTATGCCATGCGGGTCAAGGCGACTTCCGGCAAGCTATACGCGCCCTAGGAGTGCGGTTGGAACGTTGGCCCAGCCAGATACTCCCGATCACGAGCAGGACGCCGATGATTTGAAGCGCACTCAGCGTCTGATCCAAGAACAACCATCCTAGCAACACGGCGGTCCCCGGGCTGAGAAAGCCCAGTAAGGAAACAACTGTAGGTTCGAGTCGCGAGATCCCCCGGAACCAAAGGAAGTAGGTTAAACCCGCTCCGATCAGGCCGAGCCACGCCAGGCCGAGAACATTGGTTCCTGTAGGCATCGGGATTGGCGGATCAAACACTAAAGCTACTGGAACGAGCAGAAGTCCTCCGGCCGCCAGTTGCCAGGCGGTAAAGGTGAGCAGAGGCACGGGAGGTTGCCACTTGCGGGTCAGCACGGTTCCGAACGCCATGGAAACCGCCCCCGCCAGGCCCGCTGCGACGCCGACAGGATCTAGCGCTGCGTTTGGTGTCAACACCAACAGCGCCACGCCCGCAGTTCCGCAAATAGCCCCCAGGACCGCCATCAATCGTATCGGGCTACCTAGCAGAGCGGCAGAGATGAACACGACCATCAGCGGCTGCACAGCGCCTACCGTCGCCGCGACCCCGCCCGGCAGGCGGTAGACCGAAATAAACAACAAGCTCCAGAATAGCGAAATATTAAGTGCGCCGAGGATGAAGATGCGCATCCACCAGATTCCCGTTGGAATCTGTCGGACGATCATCACGAGCAATAAACCCGCCGGCAACGCCCGCAGCATCGCGACCGTCATCGGTGAGAAGTTCGGCAGGTATTGGGTGGTGACAATGTAGGTGCTGCCCCAAATGGCAGGTGCTATCGCTGTGAACAATAAATCGGACGTGCGTAATGACATGCGATTACAAGACCTCCGCTACGGCGATGGGTTTTTGAGAGTTGCAGGCGCCGCGATGACCGCACCCTGACTTGGACTGGCCCTGCCTCGCACCAATCCACCTGCGGCTATGGCCGCGATCATGCGAGGCCCGAAAATTACACGACCTGTACACGTCCGCCGAACCCGGAACGCAACAGAGCTTCGTGGGCATCCCGATCCGGGTCGTAGCAGCAGTCCTGGACCAAACGCACGTCGTAGTCCGCATCACTAGCCCAGGCGACGCTTGAAAGAACAACGCCGGTGGTGCTTATCCCGGCCATGACAAGCGTGCTTACGCCGCGCGTCCGAAGGTCGGCGTCGAGCGCCGTGCCATAAAAGACGCTGGCTCGCGGACATGCATAGAAAAGGTCGCCCCGTTCGATCGCAAGCCCTTCGACGGGCAGACCGGTGCGAAATCGTCCGCTCGGGAGATACGGTGAGATTTGGCGATTCGTCGCCGGCGGCGCATGTTCATACTCTTCGCCGAGCGAAAAGTTGGGGAACAGCACGGGCCGGCCGCGCAAGGCGTGCTGGCAGCCGTGCAGACCCTGCGTGAGATGAACGCCGACAACCTGCGCAAGGTGCCGGCCGATGCACCCACGGCCTTCATCAAGCCGCGCTGGAAGCCGCTGGTGATCACCCCGGAAGGCCTCGACCGGAAATTCTACGAAATCTGCGCCCTGTCCGAGCTGAAGAACGCCCTGCGCTCCGGCGACATCTGGGTCAAGGGCTCGCGGCAGTTCCGCGACTTCGACGACTACCTGCTGCCGGCCGAGAAGTTCGCCGCACTCAAGCGCGAGCAGGCCCTGCCCCTGGCGATCAACCCGAACAGCGACCAGTACCTGGAAGAGCGTTTGCAGCTGCTGGACGAGCAGTTGGCCACCGTCACCCGCCTGGCCAAGGACAACGAGCTGCCCGATGCCATCCTCACCGAGTCAGGGCTGAAAATCACCCCGCTGGATGCGGCGGTGCCGGATCGGGCGCAGGCGCTGATCGACCAAACCAGCCAGTTACTGCCGCGCATCAAGATCACCGAACTGCTGATGGACGTGGACGACTGGACGGGCTTCAGCCGCCACTTCACCCACTTGAAGGACGGGGCCGAGGCCAAAGACAGGACGTTGCTGCTGTCCGCAATCCTCGGTGATGCGATCAACCTCGGGCTGACCAAGATGGCCGAGTCGAGCCCCGGCCTGACCTACGCCAAGCTGTCCTGGCTGCAAGCCTGGCACATCCGCGACGAAACCTATTCGGCGGCCTTGGCCGAGCTGGTCAACCACCAGTATCGCCACGCCTTTGCCGCCCACTGGGGCGACGGCACGACCTCATCCTCCGATAGCCAGCGCTTCCGCGCGGGTGGCCGGGGCGAGAGCACCGGGCACGTCAACCCGAAGTACGGTAGCGAGCCGGGACGGCTGTTCTATACCCATATCTCCGACCAGTACGCGCCGTTCAGCACCCGCGTGGTGAATGTCGGCGTCCGCGATTCCACCTATGTGCTCGACGGCCTGCTGTACCACGAGTCCGACCTGCGGATCGAGGAGCACTACACCGACACGGCCGGCTTCACCGATCACGTCTTTGCCCTGATGCACCTGCTAGGCTTCCGCTTCGCGCCGCGCATCCGCGACCTCGGCGAAACCAAGCTGTACGTGCCGCAGGGCGTGCAAGCCTACCCGACGTTGCGCCCGCTGATCGGCGGCACCCTGAACATCAAGCACGTGCGTGCCCACTGGGACGACATCCTGCGCCTGGCCAGCTCGATCAAGCAGGGCACCGTCACCGCCTCGCTGATGCTGCGCAAGCTCGGCAGCTACCCGCGCCAGAACGGACTGGCCGTGGCCCTGCGCGAGCTGGGCCGGATCGAGCGCACGCTGTTCATCCTGGACTGGCTGCAAAGTGTTGAACTGCGCCGCCGCGTGCATGCCGGCCTGAACAAAGGTGAGGCGCGCAACTCGCTGGCCAGGGCGGTGTTCTTCAACCGCCTTGGGGAAATCAGGGATCGGAGCTTCGAGCAGCAGCGCTACCGGGCCAGCGGCCTCAACCTGGTGACGGCGGCTATCGTGCTGTGGAACACGGTGTACCTGGAACGCGCCACCCAGGGGTTGGTCGAGGCCGGCAAGCCGGTGGACGGCGAGCTGCTGCAATTCCTGTCGCCGCTGGGCTGGGAGCACATCAACCTAACCGGCGATTACGTCTGGCGGCAGAGCCGCAGACTGGAAGACGGGAAGTTTCGGCCCTTACGGATGCCCGGAAAACCTTAGCGTACGATTTTTTCCGAATTCTGCGGGCTCCCCTATAATATCTAATGGCACATCTGAAGCATTCGATTAACCAAGGGGGGGATCAGAGCCTTCAGATTGTGCCGTTAGCATGAAAAGGAGAACATGATGAAAGAGAAACTTCTTGGGCTTTGAACCCTAGGGAAGGTCAGGCTGCACATGCTGTGCCAAATCTAATCCAAAACCATACTAACTGAATTTCAAGATACAAAGGGAAGTCAGTAGCGGTTTACTCTGCATTTGCTTGACCGCCAGGCGTTCATTGAGGATAGCGTTGCATCGACCCATTGAACTCACTGCCAGAAGCGTACATAGCTAAGGAAATAGAATAAGGATTATGGCATCATTAATCAGCAGAATACGGTAATTAACCACTCTATAACTAATAGGGGATCTTCGGAGTAAATATGGAATTTGAGATTAGTCATGAATTCTTACGGAGTATAAAATTTAATCTTATAGACAGTGATAAAACCATGCATTTTCATGGTAAGTGCCCTCACTGTACAACTACGATTGGGTATCACGAAGTTCATACATCTTCAACTACACTTCCAGGAAGGAGCATCATTATTCCTGATATAGAAGAGGATGGAGTGATGATTGGGACCTGTAATAAATGTGCTGGAATATTTAAAGTTAATATCGTAAATCCAGACTACTCTGGACCTAGTAGCGGTTGGGAGAAAACAGATTTTTATATAAACTCTGACAATGATGAAGCCAAACTATTAAAATACAAAGATCTACCACTGCTAACAGACTTCATTGATAAAAATACTGTATTAACAGAGAGGAATACGGATTACGATTTTTACAATCACCCTCTTTACGTATGTGATGACTGTGAAGAGAATCTGGAAATAATTTCATTTGAGCTTCTAAAGAGCAAATGGAAAATAATAGCAAAAAAACACTGGGAGTACACAAATTGGTCTCTCTCTCAATCTAGAGGGCTGGGTCCAAATAATATCCTGATTAAGTTTCCTTTTGAATGTAAATGCGGGAAAAAACATGTGGCGAATTTTGTAAGTCGATATCAAGAAAATAGCTCATTCGAGGCACAAGCATTCTCAATTGTGAATATATTTGGTTCACGAGAACTAACAGATGTGATTTTTGGCGTTTATTCGAAAACCACCATAATGACATGGCTTTATAAATTGATTGCTAGGTGGAATTTCCTTTATGCGAAAATCTACATAATATCTCCTTTTGTTGGCCATCAGTTCCTTAAAAGCCAAGGGAAAGTAGATTCTTGGCTTAAGGTGCTAAACCGTTTAAATCCAGAAAAAACCTCCATGTTAGTAAGGAATGGTCAATCTAAAGTGTTTAAAGAGTCCTTTTCAAAAACAAATGAAATAAGCTATGAACAGATGGAAAGTTTTAACTTGGGATCCGAGTTGATTGGCGAATTAAAAAATAAAAATGATTTTCATGCCAAGATATACTGCGCCATTAGCAATGGGAGGTGTGAGATAATGAATGGCTCAAGTAACCTAGTTGAAGGGAAATCATATGAAGTAATTAATTTTGACGTGATAGACTCTTACACAAAAACATTTGAAAAATTTTTAAAGCCTCTAGGTATTGATAATATATCGAATGATTTATCAACTTTGAGATCAAATGAATATACGCTGATCTTTGATGAAGAAAATTCATATAATGCATTTGCCTATCATCTTTATCCCCAGGATTACATCAACTTTTCAATTTTTAACATCAACCCCAATTCATCGCGACGATGAAAAAAACTGCTAATTAAGCGTGTGAGTCGTATGCCCGTTCCTCGCTTACAGCGGATCTTCAGCTTAGCAGCTAGTCGCTTCGTACAGTGAGTTCAACCAATGGATGCAACACTTTTATTCAACAGTTGAGCTCACACTAGATCATACAAGATAATCTCTTATCATTGACGCCAATTCAACATTAGAAAACTCAAGGTAATATTTCACATAGAATCGCTCAACGAACACGCTTGACCCGCTGGCTGACACACCTGCAGAACGGTGTGCTACTGGATGAACAAAACTGCCTGATGCTGCATGAACTCTGGCTGCAGAGCGGTACTGGACTGAATCGCCACGGGTTTAACAGACACCTCAGAGTCATTTAAGATGGCTTAAAGAGAGGTGCCCATGAGCGGTAAGCGTTATCCCGAAGAGTTTAAAATTGAAGCAGTCAAACAGGTTGTTGATCGCGGTTATTCTGTTGTGTTAGCGCCAGCGTTGCAACACGTCTCGATATCACCACCCACAGCCTTTACGCCTGGATAAAGAAGTACGGTCCGGATTCTTCCGCTAATAAAGAACAGTCAGATGCTCAGGCCGAGATCCGCCGTCTCCAGAAAGAGCTGAAGCGGGTTACCGACGAACGGGACATATTAAAAAAAGCCGCGGCGTACTTCGCAAAGCTGTCCGACTGAGGTACGCCTTTATCCGTGACAACACCTGTTGCTGGCCTGTTCGCCTGCTCTGTCGGGTGCTGGATGTTCATCCCAGTGGTTTTTACGCCTGGCTTCAGCAGCCGCATTCACAACGCCATCAGGCAGACCTGAGGCTGACAGGGCAGATTAAACAGTTCTGGCTGGAATCGGGATGCGTCTATGGTTATCGCAAAATCCATCTGGATCTGCGGGACAGCGGGCAACAGTGCGGAGTGAACAGAGTCTGGCGACTGATGAAACGTGTCGGGATAAAGGCTCAGGTCGGATACCGGAGCCCGCGGGCACGTAAAGGCGAGGCCAGTATCGTGTCGCCCAACAGGCTCCAGCGACAGTTCAATCCGGATGCTCCGGATAAGCGTTGGGTAACGGACATAACCTACATCAGGACCCACGAAGGCTGGCTGTATCTTGCCGTGGTTGTTGATCTGTTCTCACGCAAAATTATCGGCTGGTCCATGCAATCCCGGATGACAAAGGACATTGTCCTGAACGCACTGCTGATGGCTGTATGGCGCCGTAATCCCCAAAAACAGGTGCTGGTTCATTCGGATCAGGGCAGTCAGTACACAAGCCATGAGTGGCAGTCGTTCCTGAAATCACACGGCCTGGAGGGCAGCATGAGCCGTCGCGGTAACTGCCATGATAATGCGGTTGCAGAAAGCTTTTTCCAGTTGTTGAAACGCGAACGGATAAAGAAAAAGATCTACGGAACGCGGGAAGAAGCCCGCAGCGATATTTTTGATTACATCGAAATGTTTTATAACAGTAAGCGTCGGCATGGTTCCAGCGATCAGATGTCACCGACAGAATATGAAAACCAGTATTATCAACGGCTCGGAAGTGTCTAGATTATCCGTGGCGATTCAAAACCTCACCCTCAACAGGATTGGTTGTTAATGTAACAGGCGCATCATAGGTGTAATCAGTCATATGAATGCCTTCACAGGGAGTTGTGTATACCTAAGAATAACGGGCTAGATCACGGTGAATCAATCAGGTGCTTATCCAAATCGGTTAAAAGGTGCAAAGAGTTATTTTTCTGAGACCGAAAATCCACTGACGATGCGGGCAATAAAGACCAGTGAGTAAATATAGCCCGTGAGAATAACCAGAATAGTGGCATTACGAGCCGGCCAGCTGACGGCAACAATATCGCCATAGCCTACGGTCAGAATACTGATAAAAGAATAATAAAAAAGTTCATTCATCATCTGCAACTCATCATTTGACAGTCCACGAAACGCGCCAGGCATATGATTTTCTATCGCAGAAAACATGAAAAATCCCATATAGCCAATAAGCAGAAAGCCACTCAGCGCAGCGCAGATGGACTCTGTGTTTATCCGGGCGGAGAAAATCACCTGGCGGAACACAATCACTGACAGAATGATGAAAAAGACCAGATAACTCCCGTAGAACAGTTGTGTCATGGCGTTGATGGGGGGCAGCCAGTGTGTGGTGACAAAAATTATCAGCAACACAATAAATGAAACGACCTGATGGCGACGCTGCAACAGATTAACGCCCGCCACAATCTGTAGCACGGTATTCAACGCGTACCCTGCAGCGTTCGGTGGAAACATATTGAGAAAGAAGGTGCTCAGCAGTGCTGTGAGAAGAAAAGCAAATTTGTGTTGTTTTATTATCTTTAACATAAAGGAAGCATTTCTGTTTGTTCAAATACCAAAGAGCAAAAGTAGTCTGTGAGTATGTGGAAAAGTTGAGCAGAATTCCCCCCGGTGGCTCTCAGGTGCACCACCGCATCGGGGCAGTGACTCATACATCTGCCCCAGCTCTGGCAGACGGTAGCCCCGCCCAGGAAATAGTGTTAACAGGACGCATTAACGAGCAATATAAAACAAATATATTTATAGTTATTGATATTAGCAGAATTACTTGCTCTGCTAATAATGTCCAATCAAATGGCAATATTATAATAAAAATGAAGATCATATATTCAATAGCAATGCCTGAACATGTTATTGCAAGAACATAGAAATCTGTACGACTAACCTTGAGGTTTGCAGTAGTAATTATATTGTTATGTTTGAAATAAAAATAACATACATATGATGCCCAATAACTGTATATGATAGAAAAGAACCCACTTATGTAGATAATGTATGTGGTTGTTTCTTTGTGTTGTAAAAAGTAAGACATCATAATAGAAAATAAAGTTTTGATTCCGAAAGCAGCAAAAATAATAATCAATATGGAAAGTAATGTGCAGGCTGTAACTTTTATGCCTTTCAGTAAACTCGTTTTTAAAATCTCTCGCTTGCGCTCCATGATTTTTTCTTTATGAAAATTTATTTTGTGTTTTTGGGAATTTTGCATTTCTTTGCGCTATCACTCTTAATTTTAATATTGCAATATTGTATGAATAACGACGGATTTGTCCATCGTTTTTTGATGATTATCCTAAAGCGTTTTAAACACTTTTTTTGTTGTGAGCGTTTGTGATAATCTTTAAACGATTATATGTCGTACATATGGCTTCAATAAAATTATTGGTAGATTTATCTATGAGCTGGTTTGAAAACATTTTTGGATTTGAAGAAACGTCATACTATGATACACAAGCTAAATTCTGCCAGCATGGCACTGAGTTATTTACGATAGATACACCATCGCGCTCCTTTCATTCTGGTTCACTTATTTTGCCAAGTCTTGCAGAACTACGAAAAGAAGTCTTAACCTTACCAGTTAAGCCTGTTGGAAAAATTAAACTGAGTGGGGTGCAGATTGACGCTTATGAACTGCATCGACGACCTGAAGTGTGTGGTGCATTAATTCAGGTTGCCAGCCAGTTCAATTTATTGGAAATGCCAACCCAGTACACAACACCAGAGAAGGGTATCACCGGATATCAAAATGATAATACGCAAGGACCTGCGTGTGCTATGGCTTGTGCTGCAGCAACTGTATACCGAAACTATCTGGTCAGAACGGGAGGGCAGATAGGGCAAACCAGTGATATCCAGCTTAATACCCTGGCTGACATGGATAAACTCATCGGCATTCCTGGAATCCAGATGCAAAATGGATATGCCATGATGCCACAAAAAACGTTGCTGGCTATTAGCCGCCATATTGAGTCGCTGGATGAATCATTACTGGATAAATTAAGGCAATCCCTTCGTGTAGGGCTGCATGTTAATACTGAAGTAACGATCCCCGGTGTCTCAAAGGAGCATCGGGTAACACAAGTATTATGTTCTGCGTTACCAGTGGCATATCATCGTTACCCGGTTAATGACTGGAAACCTTTTGCATTATTGATACTTCAGGCATGTTATGAAGCAACTTTATTGGCCGGATTGATTAACTATCATTATACAGGAAACCCCAGAGTATATTTAACCCTGGTTGGTGGTGGAGTTTTTGGCAACTCTCCAGAATGGATAACATCAGCACTCAGACGTGCTTTATGTCTTTTCAGAAATTACCCTCTGGATGTTTATCTGGTAAGCAATAGAAAATTGCCTGTAGAGATATATGGTTTTTTACATGAGATTGCTTGTCAATTATAAAATATTTATATATGTGTTCAGATTGTAAATATATATAGTAGGTGGCTAAATCTGCGGCGCAAATCAGTATGACTATAGACTGTCAATCTGTTCGGGGTATTGATGCACCTTTACCCTACCTGTAATAGGTTAAAGTGCATCAATAATAATTGAATTAATTTATTAGTTTCATCGCATTTTTTTTTGTCTCTTCATCACTTTTTTGCTCTTGTTGTGAAGAGGATTGAGAGATTGTTGAAGAATTAAAATCGGCTATCTCTTTTGGAAATAGCGATCTCAATATATTCACGATATCTGAAAATGTGGTTTCTTTCGTCAGCAGCTCACATAAAAGGAAAGGGGTCCGGGGATCTTGTCTGTATAAGGCCAGACCTGCCGTTAGCGCGGCCCGGTTAAGGCGGCTTCGTTCCCCTTGCGGGATACTGTCCAGTGTATCACAAACAATTTTATCTGTTTGATTTACATCTGGATTTAGTTTGAAGGCAATGGTTCTGCGCTTGTCCATCATTAATTACCTATGAGATACATACCGTTAACTAAATCATATTGAGAGTTATTGGTTTTGAAAAAACGTTCATCACGAATCTGTGTGTGTTTTTTTACTGCATCGCATATTAATTCTGCGCCACCACCTATAACCATAACATGAGTATAACCAGAAAATTCATTGAGCGTATTTAATACACGTTGCTCAAGTTTACGAAGTGCTTCATTCATTGCTTCGGTGACTATTGATATTTTGTTCTCATCATTAATTCGTTGCTTCAGATAGTTATTATCTTTTCTGTGAATGATTATATCGTCAGCAAGATAGCTACTTCCTTTTGTTCTCGCAAGAGAAAGGGCGTCTTTTACTGCAGATGTGACCAGAGAGACACCAAGAGATGAGTCTCCGTATATTTTACTGATCCCCGATAATTTCCCCATTACCTGAGAAATATCTAATGTGGTGCCCCCGAGATCTATAATTAATAAAGAATCTAACTCATCCAGTTCTTGTAGAACTTCATAACCTGCCGGTATAGATTCAGGCATGACTTTTACATCTTTTATTGTGAATGTATCCCCACCATTTAATGTAATTTTTTTCCGAAAGTTTGCTTTCTTACGCTCAATATTTTCCGTATTGGGTTGGTTATTTCTGTCGTAATACTCTGTCAGAGGAAGTGTGCAAACAATATCCACTTCGCTTACCGGCAGACCACTGGTCAGTAAGGCGTGGTGCACCGCAACGACATTAACGTCGCTGTATTGCCATGCGATATTGGTTGTGACTACAGCATCCGGGCTGATTGGATCAAATGAATACTGTTCGCCGTTCAGTGTGTAGTTAAAGATCTTTTTATCACCAAAAGAGACTGCCCACTCGCGTTTGAAGCTGTTCGGGCTAATGTGCTGTTTAATTATTCCGTCGTTTTCCTGCCACTGTAGTTTGATGTTTGTTGAACCGTCATCAATGAATACCAACATTTATAAAACTCCTTATGGTGTTTTTGTGGTGTGTATTTGGGTGTGTTTTGGGTTTTAAATGGGTTTGTTTGTCAAGTTTACCCCATTTTAACCATCAATCAATGATTATTTGTCTTGTTTTTGGTGTTTTGTTGGGTTTTTTATGGGTTGTTTTTGGGTTTTGTTTGGTGGGTAACAAAAGATGTCGCCGGGCTCCTCTTTTTACTGCGCCGGCTGACGCGGCGCGGCATAAACGCTGCCTGTGGTCAGTGTCCCGCGTCCGGCGGGCACGGGACGGGCGCTTTTACCGCTCCCGGCTGGCGTCGGTGACAGTGTACGCCAGCCCGTCGCCCTTTTCTGATGAACGCCCTTCAAGCCGCTTTCGCGGCATAGCCTTGCCGTCAAAAAGACGACGGCTGCGGTATTCCACGGTCGGCCTGACCCGTTACCGGACGCGGTGAACAGCCCACAGGCAGCGGGGAACGGGCGCTACAGGGGCGCCCTCCCGGTGCTCTCTGCTGAAGCAGAAGTGAGAGGAGAATTCCCATGCCAAACTGGTGCAGTAACCGTATGTATTTTTCTGGTGAACCGGCACAGATCGCTGAGATTAAACGACTGGCCAGCGGTGCAGTCACACCGCTTTATCGCCGCGCCACAAATGAAGGTATTCAGCTGTTTCTGGCCGGAAGTGCCGGACTTCTGCAGACTACTGAAGATATCCGGTTTGAACCGTGCCCTGGACTGACGGATGCCGGACGTGGTGTTGTATCGCCGGAGAATATCGCGTTCACCCGCTGGCTGACACACCTGCAGAACGGTGTACTGCTGGATGAGCAAAACTGCCTGATGCTGCATGAACTCTGGCTGCAGAGCGGTACTGGACAGCGTCGCTGGGAAGGATTACCGGATGATGTCAGGGAAACCATCACTGTGCATTTCACCGCAAAAAGAGGTGACTGGTGTGATATCTGGGGTAACGAGGATGTATCGGTGTGGTGGAACCGTCTGTGTGACAACGTCCTGCCGGAAAAAACCATGCCGTTTGACCTGCTGACGGTTTTGCCGACCCGCCTGGATATTGAAGTGAATGGCTTTAACGGCGGTGTTCTGAACGGTGTTCCTTCTGCATATCACTGGTATACAGAACGGTATGGCGTGAAGTGGCCTTGTGGGTATGACCTGAATATCAGCAGTCAGGGGGAAAACTTCATTCAGGTAGATTTCGACACGCCGTGGTGTCAGCCGGAAAGCGACGTTGTTGCAGAATTAAGCCGCCGTTTCGGCTGCACGCTGGAGCACTGGTACGCCGAACAGGGCTGCAATTTCTGTGGCTGGCAGTTGTATGAGCGCGGAGAGCTCGTTGATGTGCTGTGGGGGGAACTGGAATGGTCTTCCCCGACAGATGACGATGAGCTGCCGGAAGTCACCGGACCTGCGTGGATAGTCGACAATGTGGCGCATTATGGCGGATGAAGTATGACGGAGACGGGCGGGCAACCGCCCGTTTCTTTTCCGACAAAGGATGTCGCCGTGCTCCTCTTTTTACTGCGCCGGCTGACGCGGCGCGGCATAAACGCTGCCTGTGGTCAGTGTCCCGCGTCCGGCGGGCACGGGACGGGCGCTTTTACCGCTCCCGGCTGGCGTCGGTGACAGTGTACGCCAGCCCGTCGCCCTTTTCTGATGAACGCCCTTCAAGCCGCTTTCGCGGCATAGCCTTGCCGTCAAAAAGACGACGGCTGCGGTATTCCACGGTCGGCCTGACCCGTTACCGGACGCGGTGAACAGCCCACAGGCAGCGGGGAACGGGCGCCACAGGGGCGCCCTCCCGGTGCTCTCTGTAAGAGAAGGAGTTTTGTATGTCCCGTTTTATCCAGGGTAACTGCGTGCGTGTTATGGCCACGTTTCCGGGCAATGCTGTCGATTTCATCCTTACCGACCCGCCATATCTCGTCGGTTTTCGTGACCGACAGGGGCGTACCATCGCCGGCGATAAAACCGATGAATGGCTGCAACCGGCCTGTAATGAAATGTACCGCGTACTCAAAAAAGACGCGCTGATGGTCAGCTTCTACGGCTGGAACCGTGTCGATCGCTTTATGGTCGCCTGGAAAAATGCGGGATTCAGCGTGGTTGGCCACCTGGTGTTTACCAAAACCTACACATCGAAGGCCGCATATGTGGGCTATCGTCACGAATGCGCCTACATCCTGGCAAAAGGACGTCCGGCGCTGCCTCAGAAGCCATTGCCCGACGTGCTGGGCTGGAAATATTCAGGCAACCGCCATCACCCGACGGAAAAGCCCGTTACCAGCCTGCAACCGCTCATTGAGAGCTTCACACACCCGAACGCGATTGTGCTGGACCCGTTTGCAGGCAGCGGCTCAACCTGCGTCGCCGCCCTCCGGTCCGGACGCCGGTATATCGGTATCGAGCTGCTTGAGCAGTATCACCGTGCCGGACAGCAACGCCTTGCCGCCGTGCAGCGGGCCATGCAGCAGGGGGCCGCGAATGATAACTGGTTTGAACCGGAGGCGGCGTAAATGAACTATGCCGGACACGAAAAACTTCGCGCCGAAGTGGCGGAGGTGGCCAACACCATGTGTGACCTTCGGGCCAGGCTGAACGATATGGAGCATCGCTGTCGCTTTGATTCCGATGTGCTTGTTGAACGCCTGACACGCCAGACGCTGTATCGCGCCAATCGCCTGTTCATGGAGGCATATACCGAAATTCTGGAACTGGATTCCTGCTTCAAAGATTGAGGAGAGAGAGTATGTACGGAACATGCGAAACGCTCTGCCGGGAGCTGGCAGCGCAGTATCCGGGAGACACGCCGCTGATGCTGGTTGTCTGGTCCCCGGAAGAGATTCAGGCACTGGCTGACGGTATGGAAATTTCTCTGACCGATCATGAAATCAGGACCGTCCTGGCGCGCCTGGAGGACATCCCGGAAGACCAGCGGACTGAATCCGGTATTTCTTCCGCCGCGGCGATGGAGATTATCAGCAACGTGAGCGAAAACCGCCAGGTGACCGTCCCGGCTGAACTGCTGGCGTCCCTGATTCAGATCGCCGAACAGGCATTGTGGAAACGTGAATGGGCCGCCCGGGATCATGGCCTCGCCGTCCCGGAATGCGTCACCCGCCGTCAGACGGTGGTTAATCAGGCCCGCACCCTGCTGAAAAACAACACACACGAAAACGACTGATGTTATCGCCGCCTTCGGGCGGCGATTCAGGGAGACCATGAATCATGAACGAAAACACAACGCTGAATGCACTGATTTATCGCCACGCCCGTAACCTGCTGCTGGCGCAGGGCTGGCCGGAAGAGACGGATGTTGACCAGCGGAACCCGAAGTATCCGGGCTGGATCAGCATTTATGTTCTGCTGGATGCGCCCCGGCTGGCGACGTTACTTATCAACCGCCACGGCGGCGTACTGCCGCCGCTCCTGGCCTCCGCCATTCAGAAATTGACCGGAACCGGGGCGGAACTGGTACTGTCCGGCAGTCAGTGGCAGTCGCTGCCGGTACTTCCGGCAGACGGAACGCAGGTGTCTTTCCCGTATGCCGGAGAATGGCTGACCGAAGACGAAATCAGGGCTGTTCTTGATGCGGTGCACGATGCGGTACGAAGCATCTGTTACCAGGTGGCAGAAGATGCGCGGCGTATCCGTGCGGCGCTGACCACCACCGGTCAGACGTTGCTGACCCGCCAGACGCGCCGCTTTCGCCTGGTCGTGAAGGAAAGCGATCACCCCTGCTGGCTCGATGAAGATGACGAAAACCTGCCCGTGGTGCTCGATGCCATCGTGAACCGGGGAGCACGTTTTTCGTCGGTGGAAATGTATCTGGTCAGTGAGTGTATTGAGCATATCCTGTCCAGTGGGCTGGCCTGCGATGTGCTGCGTATACCGGATGAACCGCCCCGCCGCTGGTTTGACCGTGGTGTTCTGCGGGAAGTTGTCCGGGAAGCCCGGGCCGAAATCCGCAGCATGGCGGATGCCCTGACAAAAATCAGGGGCTGATGATGGCGGGGAAAATCCCCGCCTTTTTCCTGCCGGTCCCCGGACAGAGCACAAAGGAAGTCGCCGCCGGCTCCGCTTTACCCGGCCATGCAGGCATGGCCTTGTGGGTTTTCAGTTATGTGGCTTCAGCGCCGTGTGCGGGCGGTGCCGTGCCTCCATCTTAGCCGGGCTGGCGGGGATGCAAGGGTACGCTTCGCCGCTGCGGTCACCCGGTCCCTCCTTCCCGCCTGCCGTGATTTTCCGGTCGTTCGTCCGCTCAGGTTTCGCGGCCTCACCCTGCAACTCCCGTCAGCCGTGTGCGTCAGGCTGCGGCTTCCCTTGCGCCCTGTGCATCCCCGCCTTATCGCCCGGCTTTTATGGAGGCACGGCACCGCCCGGTGTCGCGGAATATGTGAACAACGGAGGAAATCCCATGCAGTATGCGAAACCTGTCACTCTGAATGTTGAAGAGTGCGACCGTCTCTCCTTTCTGCCTTACCTGTTTGGCAACGATTTTCTGTATGCCGAGGCGTATGTGTACGCGCTGGCGCAAAAAATGATGCCGGAATATCAGGGCGGCTTCTGGCACTTCATCCGCCTGCCGGACGGTGGCGGTTACATGATGCCGGATGGCGACCGTTTTCATCTGGTTAACGGTGAAAACTGGTTTGACCGTACCGTGAGTGCTGATGCCGCAGGCATCATTCTGACTTCCCTTGTGATTAACCGCCAGTTGTGGCTGTACCACGACAGCGGGGATGCAGGACTGACCCAGCTTTACCGGATGCGCGATGCGCAGTTGTGGCGTCACATCGAATTTCACCCCGAATGCAACGCGATTTACGCGGCTCTGGACTGATTAACGGACGGGGCGGCAATGCCGCCCCTGTAAAGGAGACGAGAACATGTACTGTACTGTTAAAGAAATTATCCGCGAAGTGCTGGATACAGACGTGCCGGACAGTGAATGCGTTTTTGCCGTAGTGCTGACCCGTGGGGATGTGCGTCACATAGCCCAGGACTGGAGTCTGACAGACGATGAGCTGGAAACCGTCATGCAGCGGCTGGACGATGCTTTTGTATATGGCGCATGTGACAGAGTTGTTTCCGATATTGTCAATGAACTGATGGAGGAAAAGCGCGTAAACCGTCTTGTAACAGTCCCTGCGGTGCTGCTGGAAAAAGTGATGGTGATGGCTGGTAGTGAAATTTATCGCCTCCATGCTGTCGGGAGCGAGAACGGGGGCGACGGTGACGCATTTGTCAGGGAAGAACGTGAGATTATGCGGGTGATGCGTCAGGCGCTGGACGGGGAGAACGGGTAATGAATATCAGCACGGAAACCCGCGAAATTCTGCGCAATTACAAAGCCGTGATTAATGCGCGACGTCGTGAAATGGGGCAGAAACCGCTCACCACCGCGCAGGTTGTTGATGAAATCTGCGATTTTGTGGCGAATCAGCAGGCGGTTTTCCTCGGTGGTCACTACATCCTGCAGGGTAACAGAAACAGGTGATACAGAGGCAGGCGGTGGAGGCCGCCTGTCAGCCCGCGCGAAAACCCCTGGCAGGCTGGCGCCTGCCGGAAGGGAAGCGGGCCACGCTGGCGCGTCGCCCGTTACCCTTCCCGTTTGTGATGTGTCCGGAATGTTTTTTTCTGATGGTATGACCCTGTTCCTGTTGTTGTTCTTTTCTCTGCTGCTCTGATTCTGACTACTGCAGTGTTGTCCTGTCTGCCTGCGCACCTTCGGCTCCCGGCTGCCTGGCGGCATCCGGTCGTCAGGCCCGACTCCGACAGGCAGCTGCTGACGCACCCGCCAGTCTCCGCCGAACCCGCTGGCGCGGTTTCGGGCTGTCGCTACGGTCCGATGCGTGAAAACCCCGGGCTTGCAGCGACCGTTCCGGTCGCGCCGCCTCTGTCGCGCCGTGGCCTGCGCTCCTGGCATCCCGGCAAAAGGCCGCCGGGATGTAAGGCGCAACGCCGTTTCGCGCACGCGCTCTCCGTCGTTGCGGCGGGTCCCTGCTCATTGCCTGCCGGGTGCCACACACCCGTATGAGTCCCTGTCGCCGGGGGCTGATACAGCCACAACCTGCCGCACTGACTGTCCAGGGTAAATGAACAGCCCACAAAATTTTTTACCCAAAACCCGGTAAAAAATTTTGCGTTCTGCCCAGGACAGGTGCGTCAGGCCGTGGCAGTGATGCCCCTTGCGGCGAAGGTTCTCAAACGGGTGAAGTTCATACCACAGGGAATACAGCAGCAGGTTCCCGCGAAACGTCAAAACCGCGGCTCCCGAAACTCAACGGGTGATGTTCTTTAAAAATCAGGATTTATTTCAGGCTCCGGCAATACGCATTTATTTGTTCTGTCAGTCATCCGGCTGGCAGGTAATGAGAACGCAGGAACAGAAGGAGGAAAACACCGGAAAGCGTCAGATGCAGATATGAAAAAAGCAGGTCAGGGACCTGCTTAATCCACGCCGTAGAAATCGCCGCAATCGATTTTCACGGCTTCACTAACCTGTGTCATAAGGAGTTTCATTTATGACAGTAAGTATTGTTTCACCTTCCGCAGCGGCTGTAAAGCCCCGCCGTCATCCCCGTTTCAGACGCGAAGACATCCCCGCGCCGGAAATTGACCCCGTGCTGAAAGCCTTCGGGCGACACATTGCCCGGAGTTTTCACCGGGGGCGTGGTGTACACATCCCCGCCATGAAAAACACGGCCTTCGGGCAGGTGCTCCGCACACTCGAACTGAAACGCGCTTTTAACTGATGAGGTGAGCCGCCCCGCGAGGGGCGGCAACAGACGGAAGGAGAACATTTTATGACATTAGCAGCAATCACCATGACCGCCCCGGAAGCCGCCAGCCCTGTGCAGATGTACCGCGCGACCTACTCACCTGATGACAACAAACTGCGCCTGTATGCCGTGTCACGTCTTGACCCGGAGACGTATAAAAAAGTGCATGATGCCGGTTTTCGCTGGGCACCAAAACAGGCGCTGTTTGTGGCGCCAGCCTGGACACCGGGCCGGGAAGACGTGCTCCTCTCACTTGCCGGAGAGATTGAGGATGAAGACAGCACGCTCGCTGAACGTCAGGAAGCACGGGCGGAGCGGTTTACCGGATACAGTGGGAAGCGGGCCAGTGAATCCGCACAGGCACTTGATGAAGTGGAAAGACTGGCCGCGATGATCCCGCCCGGTCAGCCCATTCTTGTGGGGCATCACAGCGAACGCCGTGCCCGTCGTGATGCACAGCGTATTGAAAACGGCATGAAACGTGCCGTGATGCTCTTTGAACGTGCGGAATACTGGGAAGAGCGGGCGCGGTCGGCACGGCTTCACGCGAAGTATAAAGAACGTCCGGACGTTCGCTGGCGTCGCATCAAAAAAATCGAAGCTGATTTGCGCAAGGCTGAAAAGACCATCGCACAGTCGCAGAAATATCTGACGATGTGGCGGGCTGAATCGCTGGATCTGAATATGGCAAAATTCATCAGCAGTTATGACCGTATCAGTGCCTGTTTCCCGCTGGATACGTATCCGCGCCCGGCAGAAAAAAGCCAGTATGAAGGAAGTCGATCGCTGTGGTCGGCCCTGGATGATGACATCATCACCACGGAGCAGGCCCGCGAAATTGCGATCCGCTGTCATGAACGGCAGATTCAGCATCAACAACGCTGGGTTAACCACTATCAGAACCGCCTGATCTATGAGCGTGCCATGCTGGACGAAAGCGGCGGCGTGGTTACCCGGACACAGGATTTTGAGCCGGGCGGACAGGTTTTCAGCCGGGGCGAGTGGCTGACCATCATCCGTGTGAACAAAAGCAACGGGGCGGTGAGTTCAGTCACAACGCCAAATTACAGTTTTCTCGGGTACAGCGGCACGATGAAAGTGACGCCCGATCGCATCACGGACTACAAAGCACCATCGGCAGAAGAGGCTGCCGTCGCCAGTCAGGCCGCGAAGCGTCCGCCGGTAGTCAACTATCCGGGGGAAGGTTTCCGGGAAATGACAAAGGCACAGTGGGCCGCCCTGCCCCGGGACTGTAAGGCCGTGCGCAGTGTGGCAGAGACAGAAGACCACGGGGCATACCGCTACCGCCGCACAATGGACAATAATTTCCGCCTGGTGAATGTGTATATTACCGACATGAAAATCACGGAAATCCCACAGAAATAAGGTATATCCCCCCGGGAAATCCCCGGGGGATGACGGAGATAATGACATGCACAGTCAGTTAAGAGAACGTATCCGGCTGATGCGCGCAAGGCTGGATAACGCCGCGCCGGTTGCTGAAATCCGGGCTGAATCTCAGCTTTTTGTGGCTCCTGCCCCGGTCTGTGATCGCCTGGTGACGCTGGCGGAAATCAGCAACCGTGATCACATTCTGGAACCCTCTGCCGGCACCGGGGCCATACTGCGGGCGATTCGGGATACCGCGCCGGGGGCCATGTGTGATGCGGTGGAAATCAACAGCGGGCTGGTCCGGTATCTGCGGGAAAATTTTAACGGTGTCAGGGTTCAGTGTGGCGACTTCATGGAATGGCAGCCGGCGCAGTATTACAGCCGGGTTATCATGAATCCGCCGTTCAGCCACGGGCAGGATATCCGGCATATCCTGCGGGCCTTTTCCCTGTTGCGTCCGGGTGGCGTGCTGGTCGCCGTCTGTCTCAACGGACCACGCCAGCAGGAGAAGCTGTTACCGTTTTCTGACGTCCGCGAGGAGCTGCCGCGCGGCACGTTTGCTTATACCGATGTCCCGACGATGATTATTCGTCTGCGTGCCTGAAGACGCCGGGCAGGCGGGAGGATAAATGCCCGTCTGCCCGCGCCGGGAAAAGACCGCGCGCCGGTGGCGCTGAAAGGGGCCGCGCTCACGCGCCGCCCCTTTCATTACGCGGACGTTCTGATGGGGGCTTCTGTTTCTTCATGCCTGTCATTTGTCTGTTACTGATGTTGTTGTTCCTGCTACTGCTACTGTTCTTCTTTTTCCTGCTGCTCTGATTCTGACTACTGCAGTGTTGTCCTGTCTGCCGGGTCGGGTAGCAGCGGCACATTGCTGCGCCGCCGCCCCC
>NZ_VNXE01000068.1:0-97430 GCF_009820115.1 Escherichia sp. HH41S | reverse complement strand
GTAAAATCTGGAGCGTCCATCTCATTATCCCTGTAAAACGCGCCCTCAGCCCACATCCATGTGGGCTGCCCCGGCCTACAGGAAACGATTCGGCGATTTACAGCCGGACCAACACCCTCGCTGAAGTATCTTACTTATACAGATGATTCATCTTTGCTGAAAGTAATCTACGTGATTGCCTGATGCGACGCTTACGCGTCTTATCAGGCCTACAGCATATGTCATCTGGATGACTTACATCTTCTCCAGCAACTTCTTCACATCTTTGCCATTGCGGGAATCTTTATTCCGCTCGGCCCAGTCATTCAGGCGACGTTTGGCTTCGTCCTGTAGATGTTTGCGTAGCAGCTGGTCCACTTGCAGACTGTAATTAAGTTGCTGCCAGTTGCCATAAACCCGCAGCGGTACTGGCGTTTCTTTGAGGAAATCAATCAGTTTGCTTTCCCCGTTCCAGCCACCCACGACCCGAATATCAAACTGGGTGTCGCAGGTTTGATCTGCCAAATTCAACATGCCTTCCCCTGTCAGCGCCAGCACAGGCGATTGACCTTGCATGTCGTTTAACGTCACAACGCCATCCTTCAACGTCAAATCGGTGGTAAAGCGGTCAAGACGCGTCACGTTATCGAAGTTTTCAGCGGCCTTCACATCACCACCATTACGCTCTACCGCTTGCTGAATCATCTGCTGGAAGTTCATCCCTTCCATGCGTGTGTCCGTCATTTCGACATGCGCCTGTCCTTGCCAGTTGTGGCGGAATGCGTCGGCATCTATGTCAGCACCGGAGAAATCACCAGCCAGTGACATCTTTCCGGTCAACGAAATCGGATAGTTAAACGCCTTCAGAATGGTGCCAATCTCAACGTTTTCCAGCCGTGGCTGGAAGTTTATCCGCGGATTTGTTGATGTCGCGTCCAGCGTGCCCGGCAGTGAAACCTGTCCACCGTTAAGCTTGCCCTGCAGTTGAGTAATTTCCAGCAGACCCGACTTGTTGGTCATTTGCGTGGCAACATCTGTAAAATTCATTCCGCGCCAGCGCACGTTACTGGCCTGCAACAAAATATCAGCCGTAAAGCCTTGCAATCCCTGATAGGCCGGTTCATCAATACGCGAAGAAATGACCGGGCGCGGCAACGTGGATTGGCTCTGCCCCTGCTGCGCGGCACCGTTTTCACCGTTCGCTGTTTCTTTAAGCGGGATGAGGTTGTCAAGATTCAGTTGCGGGAATTGCAGTCTCAGCTGCCATTCCGGTTTCTCTGTCAGCGTGACCTGTGCTTGCCCGCTCAGCGTACTGTCATTGGCGGTCAAACTAATTTGGTTAAATGAAAGGCGTTTATGTGACTCCTGCCACTGGGCCTGGAAACTCCCCTGCCCCTGAATACCTTGTTTTGGTAAATCGGCACCCTGCAACTGCCAGTTAATTTGTTCAATAGCCGCCGTTAAATCATGCGGATAATCAGAAGCATCTACCGTACCGTTAAGGGATATCGTGAGATCGCGCTGATCGCGATTAACCCGCCCGGAGAACTCAAATGAACCACGATGTTGGGGATCTTGTTCCATTTGCAGGCGGATATTACGGATTGTCACCTGCTCGTCATCTTCATGCTGGAACACCAGCACGCTGTCCGCCACCTTAAGACTGGATATATCAAACGACCATCCGCGATCGTCTGACAGATCCGGCAAGGTATTGTCGCGCGGTGCAACCGGGGCATCTTCACTGCGCACCGCTTCCGTCTGCGGGGTCAGTTGGATCACAGCCCCTTTTAGCATCACCTGCTTAACGCTCAGTTGATGACTCAGCAGTGGTAAAAGCGCCACGTCCAGACGCATGTTGTCTGCGCGAACCAGTGGCTGGCTCGCGCCCTGGGCAGTGAGAGACATTCGCCCGGAGAGGATACTAAGTTGCGGCCAGACGTGCCAACGCAGTGGCCCGTCGAGCTGCAATTGATAACCGCTACGTGCAGCAACTTGCTTGACCATATAGTCGCGGAAATCATTCGGATTCACCAGCAACACTAACGCAGATAACCCGGCCACCAGCACGACCAGGAGTATCATCAGCGTCGTCAGAAATCGTCTCATGGTATCCTCAATGGGCCTGAATTAGTCTTTATCGATTCGGCTGGCTACCGCGCCCTGCTGGTTGCGATATTTCGCATCTTCACGGCGGTTGTAAGGTCGCGCCGCCGGGCCGGAAAGCGGCTCAAAGCTCAGCGCACCAATTAACATGCCCGGACGCAGCGCCAGCGGCAGCTTACCGGAGTTGTAGAACTCCAGCACAATGCAGCCAGACCAGCCCGGATCGATACGGTGCGCGGTGACGTGCACCATAAGCCCCAGACGCGCCAGTGAGGAACGACCGTCCAGCCATCCCACCAGATCGGCTGGCAGCGTCACCGACTCCAGCGTCACCGCCAGCGCCAGCTCTCCTGGGTGAAGATAAAACGCCTCGCTTTCATCGAGTACGATCTCATCGCTCATCACGCGGTCAAGCGCGGCGCTCACTTCATCTTTGGGACCGCTCAGATCGATAAACGCTGCCGTGTGACCACGGAAGGTACGAAATTTATTGCCCAGGCGCACATCCACCGTCGCGCCATTAATACGCTCCACCGGCGGACGTGGGTTGATCGACAAACGGCCTTCATCAAGCCAGGCTTCAATATCTCGGTCACACAGACGCATGGCATTTTCTCCTTTCGTGCATCACTCCCTTAACGCCAATTACGTCAAGGGCATACCAGGTTATCACTGAACGGTACACAATTTATCAAGCTTATTCAAAGAACTGACTTATTTTCGCTTTCAATATATCGATGGCGATGCGGTTTTTCCCGCCGCGCGGCACGATAATGTCCGCGTATTGTTTAGAAGGCTCAATGAATTGCAGAAACATCGGGCGCACAGTTTTTTGATATTGCGCCATCACGGAATCCATTGAACGCCCACGCTCGTTAACATCACGCTTGATGCGGCGCATCAGGCAGATATCCAGCGGGGTATCAACGAAAATTGAGAAGTTAAGTTCGTCACGCAAACGCGCATCCGTCAGCAGCAAAATGCCTTCGAGAATGATGACTTTCTTCGGCTCAACCGTCACCGTTTCTTTCATTCGCGTATGTTCAACATAGCTGTAAACCGGCAGGTCAATTGCCGAGCCGCGTTTCAATGCTTGTAAATGCTCAAGCAGCAGGCTGTGATCCATCGCGCTGGGATGGTCGTAGTTGGTCTTAACGCGTTCTTCCATCGACAGATGGCTTTGATCTTTGTAATAGCAGTCTTCGGGAATTACGCCGATGTGTTCATCACCGACTTGCTCACGTAATTCACGATAAAGGGTACTGGCAATAAGACTCTTGCCGGAAGCCGATGCGCCAGCGATACCGATAATGACGCACTGATGAGACTGATCAGTCATATATTTAGCGACCTGATTAACCTGGATGTTAGGAAGGGGGCGACGAAGCGCCAAACGCGGCAATTATAGGGATTTCATCCGCCTGATACCAGTCGAATAGCGTTGCCGCGCGCTCAGAGTAATTGTTGACGAATAATTCCCGGTGGCAAATTACGTTGTTCAGTTTTAATGCAAGGTAAAAAATGTTATACGTCGTTGCGCAAATTATCCGCCTTTACGTCACTTTATGAGCAATTCGCATATAAAATGTAAAACTTTTGTACTAGCATAAACACAGAAACGAATACTGGCGACCTGGTCTTGCGGATAAAGCGGTAATGAGCAAACAATCACAGCATGTATTAATTGCCCTGCCCCACCCGCTGCTTCACCTGGTCAGTTTAGGTTTAGTCTCGTTTATCTTCACCCTTTTCTCGCTTGAGCTTTCGCAGTTTGGCACCCAACTCGCCCCATTGTGGTTCCCGACATCCATCATGATGGTGGCGTTTTATCGCCATGCCGGGCGCATGTGGCCGGGAATAGCGCTGAGCTGCTCGCTGGGAAATATCGCCGCATCCATCCTGCTTTTTTCCACCAGCTCGCTGAACATGACCTGGACGACCATCAATATTGTTGAAGCCGTGGTCGGGGCAGTGCTACTGCGTAAATTGCTGCCGTGGTATAACCCATTGCAAAATCTGGCTGACTGGCTGCGTCTGGCATTCGGCAGCGCCATTGTTCCACCTCTGTTAGGGGGTGTTCTGGTTGTCCTGCTGACGCCCGGAGACGATCCTCTCAGGGCATTTTTGATATGGGTACTGTCAGAATCCATCGGCGCCCTGGCACTGGTGCCGCTGGGATTGTTATTTAAACCACACTATCTGCTGCGCCATCGCAACCCAAGGTTGCTTTTTGAGTCACTGCTCACGTTAGCCATCACACTGACGTTAAGCTGGCTTTCGATGCTGTATCTACCGTGGCCTTTTACTTTCATTATTGTGCTGTTGATGTGGAGCGCCGTGCGCCTGCCACGAATGGAAGCCTTTTTGATCTTCCTTACCACGGTGATGATGGTGTCACTGATGATGGCCGCTGATCCCTCCCTGCTTGCTACGCCGCGTACATACCTGATGAGCCATATGCCGTGGCTACCGTTTTTGCTGATCCTGCTGCCCGCCAACATCATGACGATGGTGATGTATGCCTTTCGTGCGGAACGCAAACACATTTCCGAAAGCGAAACCCGCTTTCGGAACGCGATGGAATATTCCGCCATCGGCATGGCATTAGTGGGCACCGAGGGGCAATGGCTGCAATCCAACAAAGCGCTCTGCCAGTTTCTCGGTTACAGTCAGGAAGAACTGCGCGGACTCACCTTTCAGCAACTGACCTGGCCGGAGGATCTCAATAAAGATCTGCAACAGGTTGAAAAGCTGATAAGCGGTGAAATAAACACCTATTCAATGGAAAAACGCTACTACAACCGCAATGGCGATGTTGTCTGGGCGTTGCTTGCCGTCTCACTAGTGCGCCACACCGATGGTACGCCGCTCTATTTTATCGCTCAGATTGAAGACATTAACGAGCTAAAACGCACCGAACAGGTGAACCAGCAACTGATGGAGCGCATCACGCTGGCTAACGAAGCGGGCGGGATTGGCATCTGGGAGTGGGAGCTAAAGCCGAATATTTTTAGCTGGGATAAGCGGATGTTCGAGCTGTATGAAATTCCTCCGCATATCAAACCGAACTGGCAGGTGTGGTACGAGTGTGTATTGCCGGAAGATCGCGCACACGCCGAAAAAGTGATTCGCGATTCGTTGCAATCACGCTCGCCCTTTAAACTGGAATTTCGCATTACCGTGAAAGACGGTATTCGCCATATCCGCGCCCTCGCCAACCGGGTACTGAATAAAGAAGGCGAAGTCGAACGCCTGCTCGGCATTAATATGGATATGACCGAAGTGAAACAGCTTAACGAGGCATTGTTTCAGGAAAAAGAGCGCCTGCACATTACGCTGGATTCCATCGGCGAAGCCGTGGTCTGTATTGATATGGCAATGAAAATTACCTTTATGAATCCGGTGGCGGAGAAGATGAGCGGCTGGACGCAGGAAGAAGCGTTAGGTGTTCCGCTCCTGACGGTGTTGCATATTACTTTTGGCGACAACGGGCCATTAATGGAGAACATTTACAGTGCCGACACCTCACGTTCTGCGATTGAACAAGATGTGGTGTTGCACTGCCGGAGCGGCGGCAGCTACGACGTGCATTACAGTATTACGCCGTTAAGTACTCTGGACGGCAGCAATATAGGCTCGGTTCTGGTGATTCAGGACGTCACCGAATCACGCAAAATGCTGCGCCAGCTGAGCTACAGCGCCTCCCATGATGCACTGACGCATCTCGCCAATCGCACCAGTTTTGAGAAGCAACTACGCATCCTGCTGCAAACGGTAAACAGTACACATCAGCGACATGCCCTGGTGTTTATCGATCTTGATCGCTTTAAAGCGGTGAATGACAGCGCCGGACACGCCGCTGGCGACGCTTTGTTGCGCGAACTGGCGTCATTGATGCTGAGTATGCTGCGCTCCAGCGACGTGCTGGCGCGACTCGGTGGCGATGAATTTGGTCTGCTGCTGCCAGATTGTAATGTCGAAAGTGCGCGTTTTATCGCTACACGCATTATCAGCGCCGTGAATGACTATCACTTTATATGGGAAGGACGTGTACATCGGGTAGGTGCCAGTGCCGGGATTACCTTGATTGATGACAACAATCATCAGGCGGTTGAAGTGATGTCGCAGGCTGACATCGCCTGTTATGCCTCCAAAAATGGTGGCCGCGGCCGGGTGACAGTTTACGAACCGCAGCAAGCTGACGCACATATCGAACGGGCGGCGATGTCGATTGATGAACAGTGGCGGATGATTAAAGAGAATCAGTTGATGATGATCGCCCACGGCGTCGCTTCGCCACGGATCCCGGAAGCGCGTAATTTGTGGTTGATATCACTAAAACTCTGGGGTTGCGAAGGCGAGATTTTTGATGAACAAACATTTCGTCGTAGCTTCGGTGATCCGGCGCTTAACCATGCTCTTGACCGCCGGGTACTCCATGAATTTTTCCAGCAGACCGCAAAAGCGATTGCCAGTAAAGGCTTAAGCATCGCCCTCCCCCTTTCTGTTGCCGGTTTGAGTAGCGCCGCGCTGGTGAATGAACTGCTTGAGCAACTGGAAAATAACCCTCTACCACCACGGTTATTACATCTGATTATTCCGGCAGAAGCGGTTTTCGATCGCGCAGAAAGCGTGCAAAAACTGCGGCTGGCGGGATGTCGGATAGTGCTCAGCCAGGTGGGTCGCGATCTGCAAATTTTCAACACGCTGAAAGCGAATATGGCAGATTACCTGCTACTTGACGGTGAGCTATGCGCCAGCGTGCAGGGTAATTTGATGGATGAGATGCTGATTACGATTATTCAGGGGCACGCTCAGCGACTCGGGGTGAAGACTATCGCCGGGCCAGTTGTTTTACCCTTAGTGATGGATACGCTTTCTGGCATCGGCGTCGATCTGATTTATGGCGATGTGATTGCCGATGCCCAACCGCTGGATTTGCTGGTGAATAGCAGTTATTTCGCGATTAACTGAGGGAGCGTTTGCCCATTGCCTGATGCGACGCTAACGCGTCTTATCATGCCTACAAATCGCTCATTCCCCAGGCCGGATAAGGCGCTCGCACCGCATCCGGCGACCAACGTCATGCTTCGTCTGGTTGCCAGCCTTCCGTATACCAGATATGCAACAGCGCATAAGAACGCCAGGGCTTCCAGCGTTCGGCATAACGGCGGATTTGTGCCGGTGTCATTCCCGGAAATCGCTTTTTAATCAGATAATCATCCGGCAGGAAAACATCTTTCGCCTGCCAACCACGTAAGGCGAAATAATTCGCCGTCCAGCGCCCGATACCCGGAAAAGTTTGCAGCGTTTTCATCGCTTGTTCTACGTCGCTCGGTATTGTCATTGGTAAGGTGCCCTCCAGCGCCACATTTGCCAGATGAATCAGTGCCTCTGCCCGTTTCAACGGCATACCTAACGCTTTTAATGCCTGCGGGTCGGCTGCAGCCAGCCGTTGAGGCGTGGGGAAGCAGACATAATCCGGAAAATCATCCAGCCGTTCGCCATAAAGCTGTGCCACTCTGGCGGTCAATTTTGCCGCCATCGCCACGCTCACCAGTTGGCCTAAAATCGCCCGCACGCCCTGCTCAAAAGCATCAACACAACCAGGTAAACGCAATCCGGGCCGCGCCGCGCCTAACTTGCCCAACGCACCGTTAACAATCTGCGGGTTACATTGCAGATCAAACAGGCGGCTCATTTTCGCCAGACACTCAGCGGCAACAGGTTCTAAACCTGCACTTAAATTTATGTGCAGAGTATGGCTGGCTATATCCGGAATAGCAGTCACCACGCCGCGATATTCGCCCACCGCCAGACTACGGGCATAAAAATCGTCAGCGACCGTTTCCACGCCGCTCACCGCGCGGGCGGCGAGAAATCCCAACATCCACGACCAGTCATACGGCGGCTGCCAGTTAAGGGTATACATCGCATCTCCTTGTTAATCCGCTTTCAGCATAAACGTTATTCAGACGCTACGCTTTGCTTTCATATTCCGGTTGTCGCGACGGCAACATTTCGCTAAAGTCACGCCCCTTCTTCACCGGCATGGGGATTATTTCGTGTTTATTGGTTTTGATTACGGTACAGCAAACTGTTCAGTGGCGGTCATGCGTGACGGTAAACCGCATTTGCTAAAAATGGAAAACGACAGCACGCTGCTGCCTTCAATGCTTTGCGCGCCAACGCGTGAAGCGGTAAGCGAATGGCTGTACCGCCATCATGATGTTCCGGCAGACGACAATGAAACGCAGGCGCTGTTACGTCGGGCGATTCGTTATAACCGCGAAGAAGATATCGATGTCACGGCGAAAAGCGTGCAGTTCGGTCTTTCCTCACTGGCGCAGTACATTGATGATCCGGAAGAAGTGTGGTTTGTGAAATCACCAAAATCGTTCCTCGGTGCCAGCGGCTTAAAACCGCAGCAGGTGGCGCTGTTTGAGGATCTGGTCTGCGCAATGATGTTGCACATTCGCCAACAGGCGCAGGCGCAATTACCAGAAGCGATTACCCAGGCGGTGATTGGTCGCCCGATCAACTTCCAGGGGCTGGGCGGCGATGAAGCAAACGCCCAGGCACAAGGGATTCTGGAGCGCGCAGCGAAGCGTGCCGGGTTTAAGGATGTGGTATTCCAGTACGAGCCGGTGGCGGCTGGGCTGGATTACGAAGCCACCTTGCAGGAAGAAAAACGGGTGCTGGTGGTGGATATCGGCGGTGGTACAACTGACTGTTCATTGCTGCTGATGGGGCCGCAGTGGCGTTCGCGTCTCGATCGTGAAGCCAGCCTGCTGGGTCATAGTGGTTGCCGTATTGGTGGTAACGATCTGGATATCGCGCTGGCGTTTAAAAACCTGATGCCGTTACTGGGCATGGGTGGCGAAACCGAAAAAGGCATCGCCCTGCCGATTCTGCCGTGGTGGAATGCGGTTGCCATCAACGATGTACCTGCGCAGAGTGATTTCTACAGTAGTGCTAACGGTCGTCTGCTTAACGACCTGGTACGCGACGCCCGCGAACCGGAGAAAGTGGCCCTGTTACAGAAAGTCTGGCGTCAGCGTTTAAGTTATCGGCTGGTACGCAGCGCGGAAGAGAGCAAAATCGCCCTTTCCAGCGCAGCGGAAACCCGCGCATCGCTGCCGTTTATCAGCGATGAACTGGCAACACTGATTAGCCAACAAGGACTGGAAAACGCCCTCAGTCAGCCGCTGGCGCGAATTCTGGAACAGGTGCAACTGGCGCTGGATAACGCCCAGGAAAAACCGGATGTCATCTATCTGACCGGCGGTAGCGCCCGATCGCCGCTGATTAAAAAAGCGCTGGCAGAACAGTTGCCGGGCATTCCGATTGCAGGCGGCGATGACTTTGGGTCGGTTACCGCCGGGCTGGCACGTTGGGCAGAAGTGGTGTTTCGTTAATTGAAAAATGGCTCAGCAGCGGCTTAAATCAGCCTGCGCCTGAGCCAGTTTCTCCACTGCCTGACGTAATGGTTCCATCAACGGCATGGTCCGTGCTGGAGCATGAAGGCGGAATCGCTGCAACTCTGTCGCACCGACAGTCAACGCCGATTCCAGCCGATGTCGTTTGGCGGTCATTTTCGCCATTACCGCTTGTCTGTCTGCTGGCGTTATCGCTTCATTCGGCCTGAACACAAAACGGCGTTCGCAACTCGCTTTCCAGTCGATAACCGCCTGGGTCAGATGATCACCAAAACCTTTAACTTGCTTAACGCTCCGTCGGGTAACGTCTGCCGCCGTTTCAATACCAAAGGACCGTAACGCCGCTTTACGCGCAGGGCCAACACCGGGTATAGAGGCAACATCAATAAAAAATCCCTCCAGAAACTTCTGCTTCTGCCGTTCCCTTGCGGTGTCGTGAAGTGCTGCCACCGCGCGCTTTTCTTCTTCCGGTAAACCGAGAAATTCGTCCTTCATTTTTTCGAGCATCGTCCGTTTGGCGATAAAACCTTCCAACCCGCCCAACTGTTGGATCTGGCTGACTAAATGGTCATAGTCCATTTTCGCACGATTAAATACCTCACGACGGTGCTGGACTTCTGCTTTGTAAGCTTTGCTTGTCAGACTGCCAATAATCCAGATAGCCGCCAGCACAGGCACCAAAATAATACAACGCGGTTCTGCCTGAAGACCGCAAATCAACAGCGATAACGCTGACAGTGTGATCTCAATCAGAATAATGTATTCACGCCGTAACAGGCCTAAAGGAAGCGGCCTGCCAGCCGGTTGGAAATGATCGGGTAATGGCAGTTGCAATGCTGGTGGTGCTACTGACGCCATCACCATCGCCCAGACTTTCGCCAGCACAAAATCACCGCTGGTGGTAATGACCTCTTCGCCGAGATCAATAAAATAGATAACGCCTTGATTATCCAGCGCACACCACGGGCAGTCGGTTAAATGACCAGGGTAAACATGCATTGCTGAAACGGTACATTTCTTTAATTGTTGGCGTAGAGAATCCAGTGCCGCAACCCACGCTTTTGCCGTCGGACGCCCGGTTGCCACGCCACTTTCCGTGAACGCCTGCTGAAACATGGCTGCAACATCACCCGATAACATCGATAGCGGAATCGATCGTGGCGGCGGTTTTAAACCACGTCGCTGATTATCTGACGCGTAGGCATAACGGAAATGGGCAATATCCGTCTCCAGCGCATTACCCGCATCAGAGATAAGCGGCACACCAGAATAAGGATGCCGCCCACCAAACAATACGTGAAAAATCAGCAATGCAAGGCCAAAATTATCGTGATTTTCTGTGCGTTCAAAGCCAACAAATGACGACAAGGTTTGCAGCTCTGGCGGCGTAAAATGCGACACGCCGACTTCGCATAAATGCAGTGTGCCATTGGCGTTAATCTGAAAGGAGTCACTATCGATCAACACCACTTTGCTGTCGCGACCTACCATAAAGCTGTTCTGGTTTACGTCACCCACGACGTGCCCGTGCTCATGAACCGTAGCAAAAGATGAAGCAATATTGCGCGCAACATAGAGGAGAAAATCCCACGCACAATGAGGGTAACGTTGACGACGATGTGCCGGGCTATAGATCATATGAATTGGTTCTTTACCTGAAACCTTCGGCATCATAAAACCGATAACTTTTCCGCCTCGTCCACCGTGAAGCGTTGCCTGCGGCCAGGCGACATAATTCAGCAACTGCGCGTCAACTGTCGCAGCCATAAAGGCAAGTTTGTCCTGTTTTAAGGCGGGTGGCGGCGTGTGATAAATCTTGGCGACGCTATCGACAAACTCCTCGATATCATAAACCGCGCCTTCGCCACCTTTGCCCAGTTCACGCCCGAGAGTGGTCAATTCACCTGTCGATGTAAATACTTTTATATTTGTCTTCATAATGTTTCAAGGGCAGTTATATTATATTTCTATGAATAATAACACTGCCCATTATAATTATTTCTATATTGGAAGAGTCCCACTCAAGAATAAAAATGATAATGCAATTTCATCAGGATACAATTCAATTCCAACCTGATAATGATTCACTTCCACAGGTTTTTTGCTAACTTTTACTACACAGGGATTCTGGAGAAAAAATGAAAAAGATATTACTTATGTTGTGTCTGCTATTTTTTACTACCGCGGGCTTTAGTGAAGTTTCGGATACGTTAGTGACGGGAGGTTATGATAAAAAGGCGATGTCTGACGCGATTAAACATGCGCGGAAAGAAACCGATCAATTCATCGAAGTTATGAATAAAAAAGATGCTGATACTTTCGCAGTCAAAGCCCCGATAACCGATCGCGGAGAAACCGAGCATTTCTGGCTCACGGATGTCACTTATTCTAACGGCATGTTTATTGGTATAATAAGCAATGACCCTGGTATTGTTACAAACGTAGAATATGGCCAGGAGTGGAAAATCAAGAAAGAAGATATTTCAGACTGGATGTATACGCGCGGAGATAAAATTTACGGTGGTTATACCATTGATCCTTTATTGGTCACCTATCCAAAAGAAGAAGCCGACGAGCTAAGAGCAAAATTAGTTCGCTAGCCAGCCATTATATTGATTGCTTAAACTGGCGGTTGAACCGTTGTCTTCAACCGCCATGCGATGTTCATTCTGTCCACATAGCCAGTGCTAACGTTTTATCATCATCGGTACGCTCGTTTACCGCTGGGCTGGACAAAAACTGCTTTAACAATTCAGGTAATAAATCGAGTTGTTCCTGCGTTGCTGACGCCAGTCCATTGAAAAACGGGGTAAAGAAAGGCACATGCGGAGAATTATCCAGCATATTTAACGCCAGTCTCTGAATACCATCCGTAAATGCTGCAACTCTATGCGCACGCTCAGTGCTGGTGAAAGTTTCCAGTCTGGAAACGGCATCTTCATCGGTAATGAAATGCGTCATGTTGGCATATTCACCCACCATCGGCGTGAGCGGCAATTGCAAACCGTGCCCCAAATCTACCACCACGCCGCCATCGCCAATCTGCATAATCAATGTGCCGTTAGGTGATGAAATCAGTCCCAGAAATGTGCAGGCAAAATCACGGACCGCTAATTCTTTGGCTTCCGCCTCGGCAAAAAGTCGCTGACGAATAGTCAGTACAATATCCGTGGCGAGGACATCATTAAGCCCCAATTCCCCACCCTGCACTTTTTGCGATATATAAGCCATCGCTTCATTGACGGCAAGCTTCGCACCTTCGCCTCCCTGCGAGACGCTGCCTGCGCCATCAGCGACAAATACCGACAATAATGGCTGCTGGTCTTCTAGCCAGGCAACCTGCATCTGGCAGGCATCCTGGCAAGACAAGTCAGCGCTGATGTGCGACGTTCCAACGGCTGATGCATAAACCAGACGCCAGCTCACACTGACGTCCAGCCTTTTGGCGCTTCCAGTACAACTTCCGTTCCCGGCGTGGAGCGGGAAACCGAACGCAGCGAACTGGATAACCAGTTAAACAGTTCGCGGAATTGTAATCCTTGAAGAGGCAAAGGCTGACGAACGCTGATTTGGGCCAGCGTCTTCATATCCGCCCCCTGAACACCGATGGAAAAGAAGGCAAACTTCTTATCTTCTTCCCCCTGAAACACCTTGTTGGCAGCAGCCTGCCACTCATCGGTTGGTGCGCCATCGGTAATCAGGAAAATCCACGGACGATAATATGAAATACCATTGGCGCGATACTCACGTTTGCGCTCCTCAACCATATTCAGGGCTTTGGTAATGGCGGCCCCCATTGGTGTATCGCCCTGGGCAAACAGGATGGGCGGGAAAAAATTAGCGGCGCTGGTAAATGGTTGTTCCACATGCACCGGGCCGAACGTCACAATACCGAGTTCCACTCTTTTTAAGGCCAGCGAATCGGCAAGCAGCTCATCGCGAAAGGTAACCAATCCGGCGTTAAGTTCATTAATAGGTCTACCACTCATCGAACCAGAAACATCCAACAGCAAAATGCAGGGGCAACGTGGTTCCGGGTTACTGGCAAAATCGCTGGTGGCAAACGTGATTTGTTCGCTCATAAGAAATCCTTTCTTAGAGAATTATTGAGGTCCGGTATCATACCGACTGCAATAATGAAATAAGAGCAGGCAAAGCAACTTTCAGAATTCGGCCCATAAGCGCAGAGGGTTTTTCTATTCGCCCCGCAAGAACGTGGACTTACAGATTGACAATAAGGGTGGAGTAACATAACTTCAGGAGTGAGGGTAGAGCGGGGTTTCCCCCGCCCTGGTAGTCTTAGTAAGCTGGCCAGCTAATAACTAAGAGCACCACGATGATGAGTAGCTTCATCATGACCCTTTCCTTATTTAAGGCCCCTTCCTCGGGAGGGGCTTTCCCGTTTCAGCATCCCGCTGAAATCGGCGGCCTACCTCCTTTCGCCATGCAAGCAGTCTATCGCTAACTTGCAGATAAAATAGTTTCACATGTGATTATTGCGTAACGTCTCGCAAAGAATATTTGCTGGCAGGATCGCAGACTACAAAGCCTGCGGATTGACAATCTGATTGTGAAAGCATACTTTCAGGAGTGAGGGTAGAGCGGGGTTTCCCCCGTCCTGGTAGTCTTAGTAAGCCGGTAAGCTAATGACTAAGAGCACCACGATGATGAGTAGCTTCATCATGACCCTTTCCTTATTTAAGGCCCCTTCCTCGGGAGGGACTTTCCCGTTTCAGCGTCCCGCTGAAATCGTCGGCCTACCTCCTTTTGCCCTGAATGCAGTCTATCGCTAACGCTTAGATAAAATAGTTTCCACTGTGATTATTGCGTAACGACTCGCAAAGAATATTTGCTGGCAGGATCGCAGACTGCAAAGCCTGCGGATTGACATTCTGACCGTGAAGGCATATTTTCAGGAGTGAGGGTTGAGCGGGGTTTCCCCCGCCCTGGTAGTCTTAGTAAGCTGGGTAGCTAACGACTAAGAGCACCACGATGATGATCCACTTCATCATGACCCTTTCCTTATTTAAGGCCCCTTCCTCGGGAGGGGCTTTCCCGTTTCAGCGTCCCGCTGAAATCTTTGGCTTACCTCCTTTCGCCCTGAATGCAGTCTATCGCTAACGCGTAGATAAAATAGTTTCCTGTGTTATTACTGGATGCGTGCTCGCAAATGTGCCCGTCATTCAGACGATTCCCGACAGTGTTTCATAATTCCTCCATTTTTCTCCCTTATTGGCTGGCTACACTAGTATCATTCCGCGAAACGTTTCAGGAAGAGAAACTCTTAACGATGAAAGGCAGTTATAAATCCCGTTGGGTAATCGTAATCGTGGTGGTTATCGCCGCCATCGCCGCTTTCTGGTTCTGGAAAGGCCGCAATGAATCCCAGAGCGTAGCGCCAGGTGCGACGAAGCAAGCACAGCAGTCGCCAGCGGGTGGTCGCCGTGGTATGCGTGCCGGTCCATTGGCCCCGGTTCAGGCAGCAACTGCCGTGGAACAGGCGGTCCCGCGCTACCTTACCGGGCTTGGCACGATTACCGCTGCTAACACCGTTACGGTGCGCAGTCGCGTAGATGGTCAACTGATGGCATTACATTTCCAGGAGGGTCAGCAGGTCAAAGCAGGCGATTTACTGGCAGAAATTGACCCCAGCCAGTTCAAAGTTGCATTAGCACAAGCTCAGGGCCAACTGGCAAAAGATAAAGCCACACTAGCCAACGCCCGCCGTGATTTAGCGCGTTATCAGCAACTGGCAAAAACCAATCTCGTCTCCCGTCAGGAGTTGGATGCCCAACAGGCGCTGGTCAGTGAAACCGAAGGCACCATTAAGGCTGATGAAGCAAGCGTCGCCAGCGCACAGCTGCAACTCGACTGGAGCCGCATCACCGCACCAGTCGATGGTCGCGTTGGTCTCAAGCAGGTTGATGTTGGTAACCAAATCTCCAGTGGCGATACCACCGGAATTGTGGTGATCACCCAGACGCATCCTATCGATTTGCTCTTTACCCTGCCGGAAAGTGATATTGCTACTGTCATCCAGGCACAAAAAGCCGGAAAACCGTTGGTGGTTGAAGCCTGGGATCGCACCAACTCGAAGAAGTTAAGTGAAGGGACGCTGTTAAGCCTCGATAATCAAATCGATGCCACGACCGGTACGATTAAAGTGAAAGCGCGCTTTAATAATCAGGACGATGCGCTGTTTCCCAATCAGTTTGTTAACGCGCGCATGTTAGTCGACACCGAACAAAATGCCATTGTGATCCCCACCGCCGCCCTACAAATGGGCAACGAAGGCCATTTTGTCTGGGTGCTGAATAGCGAAAACAAAGTCAGCAAACATCTGGTGACGCCGGGCATTCAGGACAGTCAGAAAGTGGTGATCCGCGCGGGGATTTCCGCGGGCGATCGCGTAGTAACAGACGGCATTGATCGCCTGACTGAAGGAGCGAAAGTGGAAGTGGTGGAAGCTCAGAGCGCCACTGCACCGGAAGAGAAAGCTACCAGCCGCGAATACGCGAAAAAAGGAGCGCGTTCCTGATGCAGGTGTTACCTCCGAGCAGCACAGGCGGTCCGTCGCGCCTGTTTATTATGCGTCCTGTTGCCACCACGCTGCTGATGGTGGCGATCTTACTCGCCGGGATTATCGGATATCGCGCCCTGCCCGTTTCGGCGCTGCCGGAAGTGGACTATCCGACCATTCAGGTGGTCACGCTCTACCCTGGCGCCAGCCCGGATGTCATGACCTCCGCCGTTACTGCGCCGCTCGAACGCCAATTTGGGCAGATGTCTGGCCTGAAACAGATGTCATCGCAAAGTTCCGGCGGCGCGTCAGTTATCACCTTGCAATTCCAGCTAACATTGCCGCTGGATGTCGCCGAGCAGGAAGTGCAGGCCGCGATTAACGCCGCCACTAACCTGTTGCCGAGCGATCTGCCTAACCCTCCGGTATACAGCAAAGTGAATCCGGCAGATCCGCCGATCATGACGCTTGCCGTCACATCAACCGCCATGCCGATGACGCAAGTGGAAGATATGGTGGAAACCCGCGTCGCGCAGAAGATCTCGCAGATTTCCGGCGTCGGGCTGGTGACGCTTTCCGGCGGTCAGCGTCCGGCTGTTCGCGTCAAACTTAACGCCCAGGCGATTGCCGCCCTCGGCCTGACCAGCGAAACCGTGCGCACCGCCATTACCGGCGCTAACGTTAACTCGGCTAAAGGTAGCCTCGACGGCCCTTCCCGCGCGGTCACGCTTTCCGCGAACGACCAGATGCAATCTGCAGATGAATATCGCCAGTTGATTATCGCCTACCAGAACGGCGCGCCGATTCGTCTTGGTGATGTCGCAACCGTTGAACAAGGCGCAGAAAACAGTTGGCTTGGCGCATGGGCGAACAAAGAACAGGCCATTGTGATGAATGTTCAGCGCCAGCCCGGTGCTAACATTATCTCTACCGCCGACAGCATTCGGCAGATGCTGCCACAGCTTACCGAGAGTCTGCCGAAATCGGTAAAAGTGACGGTACTTTCCGATCGCACTACCAATATCCGCGCATCAGTCGACGATACCCAGTTTGAACTGATGATGGCTATCGCGCTGGTAGTCATGATTATCTACCTGTTTCTGCGCAATATTCCGGCGACCATCATTCCTGGCGTCGCGGTGCCGCTGTCGTTAATCGGCACCTTCGCGGTCATGGTGTTTCTCGATTTTTCAATCAATAACCTGACGCTGATGGCGTTAACCATCGCCACCGGATTCGTTGTCGACGACGCCATCGTGGTGATCGAAAACATTTCCCGCTATATCGAAAAAGGCGAAAAACCACTGGCAGCGGCGCTCAAGGGCGCAGGTGAAATCGGTTTTACCATTATCTCACTGACTTTCTCTCTGATTGCAGTGCTGATCCCGCTGCTGTTTATGGGTGATATCGTCGGGCGACTGTTCCGCGAATTTGCCATTACCCTGGCGGTAGCGATTTTGATCTCAGCCGTGGTGTCGCTGACCCTGACACCGATGATGTGCGCGCGGATGCTCAGCCAGGAGTCGCTGCGTAAACAGAACCGCTTCTCCCGGGCCTCGGAAAAAATGTTCGACAGGATAATTGCCGCCTATGGTCGTGGACTGGCGAAAGTGCTGAATCATCCGTGGCTGACCTTAAGCGTGGCGCTCAGCACGCTGCTGCTGAGCGTTCTATTGTGGGTGTTCATTCCGAAAGGTTTCTTCCCGGTACAGGACAACGGCATTATTCAGGGCACCTTGCAGGCACCGCAATCCAGCTCCTTTGCCAATATGGCCCAGCGGCAACGCCAGGTCGCGGATGTGATTTTGCAGGACCCTGCGGTGCAGAGCCTGACCTCATTTGTTGGCGTTGATGGCACTAACCCGTCGCTGAACAGTGCGCGTTTACAGATCAACCTCAAACCGTTGGATGAACGTGATGATCGGGTGCAAAAAGTCATCGCCCGTTTGCAAACGGCAGTAGATAAAGTGCCGGGCGTCGATCTCTTCCTGCAACCAACGCAGGACCTGACGATTGATACTCAGGTCAGCCGCACCCAGTACCAGTTTACCTTACAGGCCACGTCACTGGATGCGCTCAGTACCTGGGTGCCGCAACTCGTGGAAAAACTCCAGCAGCTGCCGCAGCTTTCTGATGTCTCCAGCGACTGGCAGGACAAAGGGCTGGTGGCGTATGTCAATGTTGATCGCGACAGCGCCAGCCGTCTGGGGATCAGCATGGCGGACGTCGATAACGCCCTGTACAACGCGTTTGGTCAGCGGCTGATTTCCACTATTTATACTCAGGCCAACCAGTATCGCGTGGTGCTGGAGCACAATACCGAAAATACCCCAGGCCTCGCGGCGCTGGATACTATCCGCCTGACCAGCAGCGACGGTGGCGTGGTGCCGCTAAGCTCAATTGCCAAAATTGAGCAGCGTTTTGCGCCGCTCTCCATCAACCATCTGGATCAGTTCCCGGTAACGACCATCTCCTTTAACGTGCCAGATAACTATTCGCTGGGCGATGCGGTGCAGGCGATTATGGACACCGAAAAGACGCTGAATCTGCCGGTGGATATCACCACGCAGTTCCAGGGCAGCACCCTCGCCTTCCAGTCGGCATTGGGCAGCACTGTCTGGCTGATTGTCGCGGCGGTGGTGGCGATGTATATCGTGCTCGGCATTCTGTATGAAAGTTTTATTCACCCGATCACCATTCTCTCGACGTTGCCAACGGCAGGTGTTGGCGCACTGCTGGCGCTAATGATTGCCGGAAGTGAGCTGGATGTGATCGCCATCATCGGCATTATTTTGCTGATCGGTATCGTGAAGAAAAACGCCATCATGATGATCGACTTCGCGCTGGCTGCCGAGCGCGAGCAAGGCATGTCGCCGCGCGATGCAATTTACCAGGCCTGTTTGCTGCGTTTTCGTCCGATCCTGATGACCACTCTGGCGGCACTGCTTGGCGCGCTGCCGCTGATGTTGAGCACCGGAGTCGGCGCGGAACTACGTCGTCCGTTAGGCATCGGCATGGTCGGCGGTCTGATTGTCAGCCAGGTGCTGACGCTGTTTACCACGCCGGTGATTTATCTGCTGTTCGACCGCCTGGCATTGTGGACCAAAAGCCGCTTTGCTCGCCATGAAGAGGAGGCGTAAGTGAAGTTTTTTGCCCTCTTCATTTACCGTCCGGTGGCGACGATTTTACTGTCGGTTGCCATTACCCTGTGCGGCATACTGGGCTTCCGTATGCTGCCGGTCGCCCCGCTGCCACAGGTCGATTTTCCGGTGATTATGGTCAGCGCCTCGCTGCCCGGTGCGTCGCCGGAGACAATGGCGTCTTCCGTCGCCACGCCGCTGGAGCGCTCACTTGGGCGCATTGCCGGGGTCAGTGAAATGACCTCCAGCAGTTCGCTTGGCAGCACGCGTATTATTTTGCAGTTTGATTTTGACCGGGATATCAACGGCGCGGCGCGCGATGTGCAGGCGGCGATCAACGCCGCGCAAAGTTTGCTGCCCAGCGGAATGCCAAGCCGTCCGACCTATCGCAAAGCGAATCCTTCGGATGCGCCAATTATGATCCTGACGCTGACATCCGATACTTATTCGCAGGGTGAACTGTACGATTTCGCCTCGACGCAACTGGCTCCGACAATTTCGCAAATCGACGGCGTCGGTGATGTCGATGTCGGCGGCAGCTCGTTGCCCGCCGTGCGCGTCGGGCTGAATCCGCAGGCGCTGTTTAATCAGGGCGTCTCGCTGGACGATGTGCGCACTGCCATCAGCAATGCCAACGTGCGTAAACCACAGGGGGCGCTGGAAGATGGCACTCACCGCTGGCAGATCCAGACTAACGATGAACTGAAAACCGCCGCTGAATATCAGCCGTTGATTATTCATTACAACAACGGCGGCGCGGTTCGTCTGGGCGATGTGGCGACGGTGACCGACTCGGTGCAGGATGTGCGCAACGCCGGGATGACCAACGCCAAACCGGCTATTTTGCTGATGATCCGCAAGCTGCCGGAAGCCAATATTATCCAGACGGTTGACAGCATCCGGGCAAAATTACCGGAGTTGCAGGAGACCATTCCGGCGGCAATTGATCTGCAAATTGCCCAGGATCGCTCCCCCACCATTCGCGCCTCGCTGGAAGAAGTCGAGCAAACGCTGATTATCTCGGTGGCACTGGTGATTCTGGTGGTGTTTTTATTCCTGCGCTCGGGTCGCGCCACTATTATTCCCGCCGTTGCGGTGCCGGTTTCGCTGATTGGTACGTTTGCGGCAATGTACCTGTGTGGTTTCAGTCTCAATAATCTTTCGTTAATGGCGCTGACCATCGCTACAGGCTTTGTGGTGGATGATGCCATCGTGGTGCTGGAAAACATTGCCCGTCATCTGGAGGCGGGGATGAAACCGTTGCAAGCCGCGCTGCAAGGTACTCGCGAAGTCGGCTTTACGGTGCTGTCGATGAGTCTGTCACTGGTGGCGGTGTTCCTGCCGCTGCTGCTGATGGGCGGATTGCCAGGACGCCTGTTACGCGAGTTTGCCGTGACGCTTTCTGTCGCCATTGGTATTTCGTTGCTGGTTTCCCTGACGCTAACGCCAATGATGTGCGGCTGGATGCTGAAAGCCAGCAAGCCGCGCGAGCAAAAGCGACTGCGTGGTTTTGGTCGCATGTTGGTTGCTCTGCAACAAGGCTACGGCAAGTCGCTGAAATGGGTGCTCAATCATACCCGTCTGGTGGGTGTGGTGCTGCTTGGCACCATTGCGCTGAATATCTGGCTGTATATCTCGATCCCGAAAACCTTCTTCCCGGAGCAGGACACCGGCGTGTTGATGGGCGGGATACAGGCGGATCAGAGTATTTCATTTCAGGCGATGCGCGGTAAGTTGCAGGATTTTATGAAAATTATCCGTGACGATCCGGCAGTGGATAATGTCACCGGCTTTACCGGTGGCTCGCGGGTGAACAGTGGGATGATGTTTATCACTCTCAAACCACGCGACGAGCGCAGCGAAACGGCGCAGCAAATTATCGACCGTCTGCGGGTGAAGCTGGCGAAAGAACCGGGGGCGAATCTGTTCCTGATGGCGGTACAGGATATTCGCGTTGGCGGACGTCAGTCGAACGCCAGCTATCAGTACACGTTGTTATCCGACGACCTGGCGGCGCTGCGCGAATGGGAGCCGAAAATCCGCAAAAAACTGGCAACGTTACCGGAACTGGCGGACGTGAATTCCGACCAGCAGGATAACGGCGCGGAGATGAATCTGGTTTACGACCGCGACACTATGGCACGACTGGGAATCGACGTGCAGGCCGCCAACAGCCTGTTGAATAACGCCTTCGGGCAGCGGCAAATCTCGACCATTTACCAGCCCATGAACCAGTATAAAGTGGTGATGGAAGTGGATCCGCGCTATACCCAGGACATCAGTGCACTGAAAAAAATGTTCGTCATTAATAACGAAGGAAAAGCGATCCCGCTGTCATATTTCGCTAAATGGCAACCGGCGAATGCCCCGCTGTCGGTGAATCATCAGGGATTATCGGCGGCCTCGACCATCTCGTTCAACTTGCCGACCGGAAAATCGCTCTCGGACGCCAGTGCGGCGATTGACCGCGCAATGACCCAGCTAGGTGTGCCTTCGACGGTGCGCGGCAGTTTTGCCGGAACAGCGCAGGTATTCCAGGAGACGATGAACTCGCAGGTGATCCTGATTATCGCAGCCATCGCCACGGTGTATATCGTGCTGGGTATCCTTTACGAGAGTTACGTACATCCGCTCACGATTCTCTCCACCCTGCCCTCGGCGGGCGTTGGAGCGCTGTTGGCGCTGGAGCTATTCAATGCCCCGTTCAGCCTAATCGCCCTGATAGGGATCATGCTATTAATCGGCATCGTGAAGAAAAACGCCATAATGATGGTCGATTTTGCGCTCGAAGCCCAACGGCACGGTAACCTGACGCCGCAGGAAGCTATTTTCCAGGCCTGTCTGCTGCGTTTTCGCCCGATTATGATGACTACCCTGGCGGCGCTGTTTGGTGCGCTGCCGTTGGTATTGTCGGGCGGTGACGGCTCGGAGCTGCGCCAACCCCTGGGGATCACCATTGTCGGCGGTCTGGTAATGAGCCAGCTTCTGACGCTGTATACCACGCCAGTGGTGTATCTCTTTTTTGACCGTCTGCGGCTGCGTTTTTCGCGTAAACCTAAACAAACGGTAACCGAGTAAATGACAGATCTTCCCGACAGCACCCGCTGGCAATTGTGGATTGTGGCTTTCGGCTTCTTTATGCAGTCGCTGGACACCACCATCGTAAACACCGCCCTTCCCTCAATGGCGCAAAGCCTTGGGGAAAGTCCGTTGCATATGCACATGGTCATTGTCTCTTATGTACTGACCGTGGCGGTGATGCTGCCCGCCAGCGGCTGGCTGGCGGACAAAGTCGGCGTGCGCAATATTTTCTTTACCGCCATCGTACTGTTTACCCTCGGTTCGCTGTTTTGCGCGCTTTCTGCCACGTTAAACGAACTGTTGCTTGCTCGCGCGTTACAGGGCGTTGGCGGCGCGATGATGGTGCCGGTCGGCAGGCTTACGGTGATGAAAATTGTTCCGCGTGAGCAATATATGGCGGCGATGACCTTTGTTACGCTGCCCGGTCAGGTCGGCCCACTATTGGGTCCGGCGCTCGGCGGCCTGCTGGTGGAATACGCGTCCTGGCACTGGATCTTTTTGATCAACATTCCGGTAGGGATTATCGGTGCGATCGCCACGCTGATGTTAATGCCAAACTACACCATGCAGACGCGGCGTTTCGATCTCTCCGGTTTTTTGTTGCTGGCGGTCGGCATGGCGGTATTAACGCTGGCGCTGGATGGCAGTAAAGGCACGGGACTTTCACCGCTGGCGATTGCCGGACTGGCAGCGATTGGCGTGGTGGCACTGGTGCTTTATCTGCTGCACGCCAGAAATAACAACCGCGCCCTGTTCAGCCTGAAACTGTTCCGCACCCGTACCTTTTCGCTGGGCCTGGCGGGGAGCTTTGCCGGACGTATCGGCAGTGGCATGTTGCCCTTTATGACACCGGTTTTCTTACAGATTGGCCTCGGTTTCTCGCCGTTCCATGCCGGTCTGATGATGATCCCGATGGTGCTCGGCAGCATGGGAATGAAGCGAATTGTAGTGCAGGTGGTGAATCGCTTTGGCTACCGTCGGGTACTGGTGGCGACCACGCTGGGCCTGTCGCTGGTCACCCTGCTGTTTATGACTACCGCTCTGCTGGGCTGGTACTACGTTTTGCCGTTCGTCCTGTTTTTACAAGGAATGGTCAACTCGACACGTTTCTCCTCCATGAACACCCTGACGCTGAAAGATCTCCCAGACAATCTGGCGAGCAGCGGCAACAGCCTGCTGTCGATGATTATGCAATTATCGATGAGTATCGGCGTCACCATCGCCGGGCTGTTGCTGGGGCTTTTTGGTTCACAGCATGTCAGCGTAGACAGCAGCACCACACAAACCGTCTTTATGTACACCTGGCTTAGCATGGCGTTTATCATCGCCCTTCCGGCGTTTGTCTTTGCCAGAGTGCCGAACGATACGCATCAAAATGTCGCTATTTCGCGGCGAAAAAGGAGCGCGCAATGAAGTTCTGGCGACCCGGTATTACCGGCAAACTGTTTCTGGCGATTTTCGCCACCTGCATTGTCTTATTGATCACGATGCACTGGGCGGTACGTATCAGTTTTGAGCGCGGCTTTATCGATTACATCAAGCATGGTAATGAACAACGGCTGCAAATGCTCGGCGATGCGCTTGGTGAGCAGTACGCCCAGCACGGGAACTGGCGCTTCCTGCGTAATAACGATCGCTTTGTATTTCAGATCCTACGTTCGCTGGAGCATGATAACAACGAAGATAAGCCCGGCCCCGGTATGCCGCCACACGGTTGGCGCACGCAATTCTGGGTGGTTGATCAAAACAACAAAGTGCTGGTTGGCCCGCGAGCACCTATTCCACCAGACGGCACACGGCGGCCCATTATGGTCAATGGGGCGGAAGTGGGTGCGGTGATCGCCTCCCCTGTTGAACGACTGACCCGCAATACAGACATCAATTTTGACAGACAACAGAGGCAAACCAGTTGGCTGATTGTCGCTTTATCTACCTTGTTAGCGGCGCTGGCGACATTCCCACTGGCGCGCGGTTTGCTGGCTCCGGTCAAACGACTGGTGGACGGTACACACAAACTGGCAGCGGGCGATTTCACTACTCGCGTGACGCCCACCAGTGAAGATGAATTGGGCAAACTGGCGCAAGACTTCAACCAGCTCGCCAGCACGCTGGAGAAAAACCAACAGATGCGCCGCGATTTTATGGCCGATATCTCCCACGAGCTGCGCACGCCTTTAGCGGTACTGCGCGGCGAACTGGAAGCTATTCAGGATGGCGTGCGTAAATTCACGCCGGAGACGGTGGCTTCTTTACAGGCAGAGGTCGGTACACTGACCAAACTGGTGGATGATCTTCATCAATTGTCGATGTCTGATGAAGGCGCTCTCGCCTACCAGAAATCGTCGGTGGATCTGATCCCGCTACTGGAAGTCGCGGGTGGCGCATTTCGTGAGCGTTTCGCCAGCCGCGGGCTGAAACTGCAATTTTCCCTGCCAGACAGCATTACTGTATTTGGCGATCGCGATCGTTTAATGCAATTGTTCAATAACTTACTTGAAAACAGCCTGCGCTACACTGACAGCGGCGGCAGCCTGAAAATCTCTGCCGAGCAACATGACAAAACGGTGCGCCTGACCTTTGCCGACAGTGCACCGGGCGTTAGTGACGATCAACTGCAAAAATTGTTTGAGCGTTTTTATCGCACCGAAGGTTCCCGCAACCGTGCCAGCGGCGGTTCCGGCCTGGGGCTGGCGATTTGTCTTAACATTGTTGAAGCACATAATGGTCGCATTGTTGCCGCTCATTCGCCTTTTGGCGGGGTAAGCATTACAGTAGAGTTACCGCTGGAACGGGATTTACAGAGAGAAGTATGACCGAGTTACCAATCGACGAAAACACGCCACGTATTTTGATCGTGGAAGATGAACCGAAGCTGGGGCAGTTGCTTATTGATTATCTGCGTGCTGCGAGCTATGCGCCGACGCTTATCAGCCACGGCGATCAGGTACTGCCATATGTGCGCCAGACACCACCGGATCTGATCCTGTTGGATCTGATGCTCCCTGGCACCGATGGCCTGACGTTGTGTCGGGAGATTCGTCGTTTTTCTGACATTCCGATCGTGATGGTGACAGCAAAAATCGAAGAGATCGACCGCCTGCTCGGGCTGGAGATTGGCGCAGATGATTATATCTGTAAGCCGTACAGTCCACGGGAAGTGGTAGCGCGCGTCAAAACCATTTTGCGCCGTTGCAAACCGCAGCGCGAGTTGCAGCAACAGGATGCCGAAAGCCCGTTGATTATCGACGAAGGTCGTTTTCAGGCTTCATGGCGCGGTAAAATGCTTGACCTGACGCCTGCGGAATTTCGTCTGCTGAAAACACTCTCTCATGAACCAGGAAAAGTGTTCTCCCGCGAGCAATTGCTCAATCATCTTTATGACGACTACCGCGTAGTAACTGACCGCACCATCGACAGCCACATTAAAAACCTGCGTCGCAAGCTGGAAGCTCTGGACGAAGAGCAGTCTTTTATCCGCGCCGTCTACGGTGTCGGTTATCGCTGGGAAGCCGACGCCTGCCGCATCGTTTAACATTTTTACCTGCCGGAGAAGGCATTCACGCCACATCCGGCAGCATTATCCCGCGCATTGTCGGCTATCTGACATTATCTCTCCGCCCTGGCAAGCACCTGAAAATCGCTCATACTTTAATCGGCAAACAGTCCTTTTAGATGCTGTTTTCGATACGCAATTTCAATCAAGGAGTCATTATGGCTGGTTGGTTTGAACTCAGTAGGAGCAGTGATAATCAATTCCGGTTTGTGCTAAAAGCGGGCAATGGTGAGACTATCCTCACCAGCGAGCTGTATACCTCAAAAGCCTCTGCGGAAAAGGGCATCGCGTCAGTGCGTAGCAACAGCCCACACGAAGAACGCTATGAGAAAAAAACAGCAAGCAACGGCAAATTCTATTTCAATCTGAAAGCCGCCAATCATCAAATTATCGGCTCCAGCCAGATGTACGCCACCGCGCAATCTCGTGAAACCGGAATTGCCTCCGTTAAAGCCAATGGCACAAGCCAGACGGTGAAAGACAATACGTAATTACGATGCCGGGCGTAGGTTGTTGGCGTCCGGCTTTATTTTCTCTCATCACAGAGTTACTATCCCTCAGGAAATTATTAATCATGAAATGAGTTTTCTCCTCATAACTGATAAGGAAAATTATGCTCAAAGGATTGCGTACATTATTTACACGCAGGGTTTTGTTTAACGTCGAAATGAATAATTCTGTTGACTGTGAATTATTTCTTATCCAGCAACAACTCCAGTCGATGATAGCCGATCCAGGCAATTATATAGCGCATGATTGTGATCTCAACGATACTCTGGTTCTTTGCCAGCTTACCCATCACCACAATGGATATATACGAGAAAAGGCCGTGCAATGTCTGGGACAAAAAGAGGATGTTGCAGCTATAGAAGAATTATTACTTGCAGCTAATGACTGGGTAAAAGAGGTTCGCCTTGCTGCAACCATAGCGTTACGTCATTTAAAGAAGGATAAGAATGCAGCGGCATTTGCCGTTAATCTTCCCTTGATACGTAACCTTCTCCAATGCCAGCGTTACGATCACCGTGCATTTGTAGACGAGATACTTAGATTTTTATTGACAGAAAATAGCCGTCCACAATTAACGTGTTGGCTTACTTGCCCTGATAAAAAACTCTCCCGCGCAGTATTACAAACGCTGATTGAATATGGCTACTTTAATGATGAATCTTCGCTGCTTTTAATACTCAAGCAGCCCGACGAAGGTTTACGAATGCTGGCGGTCACCCACTGGCTGCGTCAACAATTACCGTTAAGCGAAGCGGTATTAACTCGTCTGTTAAAAGACCGCTGGCCGCGTATTCGACAAGCAACGTTGTTTAGCCTTACTGACCGAGCTATAGAAATTCCTCCGGAGTTGTACAGAGCATTACTGCTGGATAACAATATGTTGATCCGTCTACGCGCTAAAAACATGCTTAATGACGTCATGGATGTTGTGCAATTCTGGCGTCATGTTGTCACCTCGACTGAATATACTCCCTCACAGCGCCGGGCAGCTTTATACGGGCTGGACTCCATTCATGATGCCAATATTTTAAAACTGGCAGAATGGGGATTATCACAGGATGTATTCCCACTGCGATTAGCCGCTATGTATATTCTTGCGAAAGCCAATCCTGATGGTGGTGTCAAAGGGATTATTCTGACCACACTGGCTAACCCGGACGCCTCCGGGCTTCGATTTATGGTTAACATCTGTGTATGGTGTCGAGTTCCGCTCACGTTCGAGGAAATACGTCAGTTGCAGGAAAACGCACCGTCAGTTAAACATGCTTGCGCATATTGTCGGCTGTATCATAACTTGAACAAATGGGCCTGTTTAATTCTTCTTCTGCAATCGCAACACAAGCTAACTGAAGAATTTGCAGGTAAACAGCTCGCGATATGGCAACGCAATTTCAATCTTTCGGGCATTCAACCAAATGCTCCTCAGCGTCAGCAACTTCAGGCGCTTTTTACCTGCAATCCGGAACTTCACAACAAGTTATGGGGTTATATTCCCTTTCTTTAACACCAAATTAAGGTCAACTGATAACAATTGAACCTGACGACTATCGGAATCAAAACGAAATAAATGCGCTCAGTCTTTCCCTTAACATTGTCACTGGAGTCAACCCCACCGATTGCGCTACAATGCCCGCCCTTAAAGTGGGGGCACTCCCCTAACCGCTTCATCAGGTGAAGCGGATCTGACCTGTCATCAGAACGAGAGAATTATGTTTAAACCGGAACTCCTTTCCCCGGCGGGAACGCTGAAAAATATGCGTTACGCTTTCGCTTATGGCGCAGATGCTGTTTATGCGGGCCAGCCGCGTTACTCCCTGCGTGTGCGCAACAACGAATTCAACCACGAAAATCTCCAGCTCGGCATTAACGAAGCCCATGCGTTGGGGAAAAAGTTTTATGTCGTGGTCAACATTGCACCGCACAATGCCAAGCTGAAAACCTTTATCCGTGACCTGAAACCGGTGGTTGAAATGGGGCCGGATGCGCTGATTATGTCCGATCCAGGGCTGATTATGCTGGTGCGTGAGCACTTCCCTGAAATGCCGATCCATCTCTCGGTACAGGCTAACGCCGTGAACTGGGCGACGGTGAAATTCTGGCAGCAAATGGGCCTGACCCGCGTGATCCTCTCTCGCGAGCTGTCGCTGGAAGAGATTGAAGAGATCCGCAATCAGGTGCCGGATATGGAGGTAGAGATCTTCGTTCACGGCGCGCTGTGCATGGCCTACTCCGGTCGCTGCCTGCTCTCTGGCTATATCAACAAGCGCGACCCGAACCAGGGCACCTGCACCAACGCCTGCCGCTGGGAGTACAACGTCCAGGAAGGGAAAGAAGATGACGTTGGCAACATCGTGCACAAGTACGAGCCGATTCCGGTGCAAAATGTTGAGCCGACGCTGGGTATCGGCGCGCCAACCGACAAAGTGTTTATGATCGAAGAAGCTCAGCGTCCGGGCGAGTATATGACCGCGTTTGAAGATGAGCACGGCACTTACATCATGAACTCGAAAGATCTGCGCGCTATCGCCCACGTTGAACGCCTGACCAAAATGGGCGTGCATTCGCTGAAAATCGAAGGTCGTACAAAATCTTTCTACTATTGCGCACGCACCGCGCAGGTTTACCGTAAAGCTATCGATGACGCAGCTGCGGGAAAACCATTCGATACCAGCCTGCTGGAAACTCTGGAAGGTCTGGCGCATCGTGGCTATACCGAAGGTTTCCTGCGTCGTCATACTCACGACGATTATCAGAACTACGAATACGGTTATTCAGTTTCTGACCGCCAGCAGTTTGTTGGTGAGTTTACCGGTGAGCGCAAGGGCGACCTCGCGGCGGTAGCGGTGAAAAATAAATTCTCCGTTGGCGACAGCCTTGAGCTGATGACGCCGCAAGGGAACATTAACTTTACCCTTGAGCATATGGAAAACGCCAAAGGCGAAGTAATGCCGGTCGCACCGGGCGATGGTTATACTGTGTGGATCCCGGTCCCGCAGGATCTTGAGCTAAATTACGCGCTGCTGATGCGTAATTTCTCCGGGGAAACCACGCGTAACCCCCACGGTAAGTGATTAATTTCGATTATTTTTCCCGGATGGAAAATTCTTAGAAACCGATCACATACAGCTGCATTTATTAAGGTTATCATCCGTTTCGCTGAAAAACATAACCCATAAAATGCTAGCTGTACCAGGAACCACCTCCTTAGCCTGTGTAATCTCCCTTACACGGGCTTATTTTTTACGCGTAATACAATGAAACAGAAGGAAGGATTCATACCTGGTTACCTCCTTCCATTGACCATATCGATAGAATTCCCCATCATAGCACGATGCCTTTCACTTAACGGCATCGTGCTCGCACAGGGTCCGGCTACGCACAGCCAGAACGCGCATGTTTGACGCTTACAAAAAATGAAGCTAAAGCATAGGAATATTTATGCCATCATTTTCTGATAGCCGCATAAAATAAAAATTCTGCTGTAGTTTCATCTATCTGCTTGTCATTATTACTCACATTCAATAATGGTGTTGAAGAATACCTTATCAGAGATAAAAATGGATGTGTCCATGGTAGTCTTGAATCTATTCTCACTCTCCACATTTGAATGTCAGACGCGCGACGCCATGTAATCCTGCCCCTTCAGTCTTCAGGTTAACTATCTGCATTTTTTTGCCCTGAGTAACACAGAAATTAGCTGCATCATTTTTCACTATATTTTCCGCACCAGATATTCTGCCCCTGGCTAAAGATGCTTCGGCTTCAGTGTAGTATTGGTTATCGAGTTTACGCTGGATATTACTTTTATAGGCAAGACCGAATTTACCGATACTTGTCTCATCATTATGCACAGCACAACCAGACATAAGAAAAACACTAATTAATGATATAGCAGCTGTCTTTTTCATCTCACCTTCCCCCATTAAACACCAACGACACTCTCTAGTGTTGAAATATAATAATGACATCATTGTCATTATTGAATAGGATTATAATAAATGTTTTGTGCAGAATTTCCTACATAAGTAGGAAATACAGACATGGAGGCCTATCACAGATAACCTCATAGGAATTATTTAATATAATTGGAATCGTACATTGAGGATGCCATTGCTTTGTTGAATATGATGCATATGCTCTTTTGAAGTTTGTCCCTGACTACCGTTAATGTTCGCTGCCACGCTGAATCCACAGTAAAATAATGCTTAAGTGCTTTGAGTGATCATTTATGTCGATAAAAACCGAGTGTACCGTTGCCCCCCTTACTGGTAACCACTGAATTCCCTATCCTTGAACTGATTTTTTATCCTCCGATTTTCATCCTGTTCTGACTCCGCCTTTTCTTTTCTGCTCTACACTATCTACAGACCAATCATAAAGGCATACGATTATGGCAGAATTTCCCGCCAGCTTACTGATTCTTAACGGCAAAAGTACTGACAATCAACCCTTGCGCGAAGCAATTATGCTGTTGCGCGAGGAAGGAATGACGATCCATGTGCGGGTCACCTGGGAGAAAGGCGATGCCGCCCGATTTGTAGAAGAGGCCCGGAAGCTGGGCGTCGCAACGGTAATTGCCGGTGGTGGCGATGGCACTATTAATGAAGTTTCCTCGGCGCTGATTCAGTGTGAGGGCGATGACATACCCGCGCTGGGGATTTTGCCACTAGGTACAGCGAACGATTTCGCGACCAGCGTGGGTATACCTGAGGCACTGGATAAGGCGCTGAAACTAGCAATTGCTGGTGACGCTATTGCGATTGATATGGCGCAGGTCAACAAAAAAACCTGTTTTATTAATATGGCAACGGGTGGGTTTGGGACACGTATTACCACAGAAACGCCGGAAAAATTAAAAGCAGCGCTGGGTGGCGTCTCTTACATCATTCACGGCTTAATGCGCATGGATACACTGCAACCGGACCGTTGTGAAATCCGCGGTGAAAACTTTCACTGGCAAGGTGACGCACTCGTCATTGGTATTGGTAACGGCCGTCAGGCAGGTGGCGGTCAGCAATTGTGCCCGAACGCATTAATTAACGACGGCTTGCTGCAACTACGCATTTTCACCGGCGATGAAATTCTTCCGGCTCTCGTATCAACCTTAAAATTTGACGAAGATAACCCGAATATTATCGAAGGTGCTTCGGCGTGGTTCGATATACAAGCGCCACACGAAATTACCTTTAATCTTGATGGCGAACCGTTGAGTGGACAAAACTTCCATATTGAAATACTTCCGGCAGCATTGCGCTGTCGATTACCACCGGATTGTCCATTATTGCGTTAATCAAATTTCCCTTTCTTAATTCAGGGAGTATCAGTGATGCCGGATTCGGTGTACACACCTTATCCGGCATAAAGAACAATGCTACACCGTAATTAATTTCACCCGTGTCTTCTGCAATGCCAGTTTATCCACCTCTGACACGGCATCATCGGTAATAATAATGTCAATTTTTTCGATTGGCAGTACCTGATTAAAACCGCGACGGTTAAATTTCGATGAATCGAGAACGGCAATCACTTTATTAGCGGCTGTGACCATCGCACCGCTAATCGAATAACCTTCATTAAAGGTCGTAATACCATTAACCGCATCAATACCATCAGCACCGACAAACATTAAATCGGCATTAATATCCTGCAATGAACGCTCGGCAATGGAGCCATGCATCGAGCGCGTTTTATGGCGGACCGTGCCACCACAGACGACCAGAGTAATGTCTTTATTTTCGGAAAGGGCAAACGCCGCCGGGAGACTGTTGGTAATCACCGTGATATTTTTGGCGGTCATTAAACCTTCGGCGATAAGCATTGTCGTACTTCCGCTGTCGAGAATAACGGTCATCCCTTCGTGGATCATTTTGACTGCCGCCTGCGCAATTCTGTTTTTCGGCGCGCTGGCGAGCTGAAATCGCTCTTTAAACCCGACTTCCTGGGTCTCGGTTTCACTATTACCGGACATTATTTTCGCCGCACCGCCATGAAAGCGCGTAACCACGCCTTTTTGTTCGAGAAAGCGCAAATCGGCACGGATTGTCGCTTCCGAGGCAGCAAATACTCCCGCCAGATCCTGAACAAGCACGGTTCCCTGTTCATTCACTAATTGGATGATCTTATTCCTTCGCTCGAATGAATTCATCGTCATTTACCCATATTCAATTGTGGCTAGTGTAAACGAAGGGGGACCATTGGTGAATGATCTGTTTTGCACAATACCGGGCCAGCATCACGCTGGCCCGCGGTTTCAGGGAATAAGCAACACTTTGCCCGGCATAGCATTACGAGCGATGTCACGCACCGCCTGGGCGAAGCTTTCAAAGCTTCCACGGTGAGCGATTAATGGCTCCAGGCTTAACTTACGTTCTGTCAGCAACCGGCTCGCCGTTTTCCACTCCTGCCCCGGCCAAGGGCTGGAGTAGTTCATCCAACTGCCGATAACCGTCAGCTCTTTACGTAATATTTTGCCAAACGTTGTCGATGTTAAATGCAGATCCTGATGCAACGTGCCCACCAGCGCCAGCTGGGCATGAGGCCCGGCAATCTCTACCGCCAGTTCGACGGTTTGCGGGACGCCAGCCGTCTCGAGGATAAGCTGATTAAAGCGCAGCTCGCGTAAAACGCCCTGCATTTGCGGCGCGCTCATTTCAAGGCTGTTAAATGTTTGCATCGCACCGAAAGATTTTGCCAGTGCCAGTTTTTCTGAGCTAATGTCGATAGCCGTCACACTCTTTGCTCCCAGCGCGACAGCGCACTGAATGGCCAGCAGGCCAATGGTTCCGGCACCAATAATAATAACGTTTTTATTCTCACAACCTTGCGCTAAATGGAAAGCATGCAGGCCAACGGTAATCGGTTCAATAAAAGCCCCATCCTCAATAGGCATATGCGCAGGTAGAGCAAAGACATTTTTCCGCTTAACGACAATATATTCGGCAAACCCACCATCACGCCGTGAGCCAATAAAATCATATTTTGCGCACTGGGAATAAAACCCTTTCAGACACTCTGGACAAGTAAAACAGGGTAATAACGGCACACAGGCAACCGCATTGCCAGGATGTAAATCATCAACACCGGATCCCACAGCATCAATATAGCCGCTAAATTCATGGCCTAACGTTATTGGATAATAATGTGCACCATTTTTAAAAATTCTGGGTAAATCGGAACCACATAATCCCGAGCTGGCAATTTTTACCCGCACCTCATCCTGATGTTTAATTTCAGGAATGACTCGTTGGGCAACGCGTACGATACCATCAGTATCATTCACCACTGATTTCATAAAAACTCCTGATTATTAAGGGGGATAAACTCCCCCTCAGGTAAAAATTATTCTGCGAGAACGGCTTTCTCTTGTTTAATAAAGCCGCGCGCTCTACGCCAGGTCATGAAAATACCGGTAAGATAAATGGCACCGATAATAATGAAACCGGGAATATTTTGCGGGGAGAAAACCTGAATCAGTAACCAGGTAATGGGAGAACCGCCCTGATCCATTGAAGCCACCATGCCCCCGGCTTTTAACGCCCCAGCATTAGCCGCCAGTTGGGTGTGCAAACCAATAGTTTGCGTCGCGATCCACAGGGTGATGCTCATAATGATGACACCCGAGATTAAGGTGCGGAACAGATTTCCACGATGCACGGCAACTGCCATCGCAACAAAGAAGCCGATGGTGGCAAGGTCGCCAAACGGCAGTACCTGATTACCCGGAACACAAACAGCAATTAAAATGGTGAGCGGGATAAAAATCAGGCTTGCCGATACCACCGCCGTATGCCCCAGCAGCAACGCCGGATCAAGGCCAATCAGGAACTCCTGACCGCCGAACTTCGCCTGTAAACGACTACGGGCCTGCTTAGCGATGGGCGTTAAACCATCCATGATGGGTTTAATCACCCGTGGCATCAGCAGCATAACTGCCGCCGTTTTTACCGCCAGCTGCAATACACCTTTGACATCGTAACCCGCGAGGATGCCGATAATCAGCCCCATCACAAAGCCCACGGTGACAGGTTCGCCAAATGGGCCAAATTTGCGCTGAATATCGTCGGCGCTAAATTTAATACGGTTAACGCCTGGGATTTTCTCGATGATAGCATCCACCAGCACCGCAATTGGCCCCAGATACGCCGACGTACCGTGCGGAATAGCAATGCCTTCCAGCTCAAAGAAATTTCGGGTATCGCGGGCAAACCAGTCGCCGAGCTTATAAACAAACGCCGCGTGAATTACCACACCCGCCATCCCTATCATCCATGAACCGGTTGCCAGATGCAGCAATGCGCCGGTGAAGGTCATATGCCAGATATTCCATATATCAACATTTACCACCCGCGTCATACGGGTCAGTAGCATCGCCACGTTAACCAGAATCGCAATCGGAATCGCCACCAGCGCAATTTGCGAGGCCCAGGTCATGGGTGAAGAGCCCGGCCAGCCGACATCGACCACATGCAGATTCAGGTCGAAATTTTCCGCCATCGCTTTCGCCGCCGGGCCAATGGAATCCAGCATTAAGCCAATCACAAGGCCAATGCCAACAAAGCCAATCCCGATATGCAGACCCGCTTTAAAGCAATCGCCTGCCTTCATGCCTAATATCTTAGAAAAAATAATGATGACAATCGGCAACATGACCGTAGGGCCGAGGTCGAGAATATAACGCATGACTTCTGAAAACATAGGTCACCCCTGTAAGATAGTCAGAATTTTATTTTGTAATGCTTCGATACCGACACCAGAAACAAAAGGCATGCCGTGAACTAACGGAATATCGCCAAAACTACGGTCAACTTTGGCGGTAGTACATATCAAATGCACGCCATCCATATAGGTCTCTATTTCATTAACCCGACACTGGATTAATTCAACAGGAATATTATGACTCTGACACAACTCTTTAATTTCTTCCGCCGCCATCGTAGAGGTCGCAACCGCGCCTCCGCAAGCGACAATAATCTTGCGTTTCATAAATAGTCCTTTTTATTGTTACAGAGGGATTTATTCGTCTGAATCTAAAACATACTTTGTGAAGTATTCCTTTAACTGGGTTTCAGGAAGAGTGATTAGTGTCTCGACGATCTCGGGCTGTTGTAACTTGCCAAATAAACAGCGTAAAAGTTTCAATTGCTGCTGCGGATTTTCCACAATCAACGCAATAACCAACGATACCGCCACGTCGTTATCATCATCCGCTTGCTGAAAATGAACTTTATTTGTTGGCCTTAACAGATAAATAGCTGACGACTTAGCATGAATCGCCTCACAATGCGGTATTGCAATGGCGTGCTGTTCAAGCATTATCCCGGTGGGGAATTCTGCTTCTCTGGCAATTAATGCCTGTGGCCAGGTTTCATGAACCACACCTTTCGCGATCATCTCATTACCGATATGGGTTAAAACTTCGCTACGATCGACAAAAGAAATTCCGCTACGAACAAACAGGTTAGTCATATACCGTCCTTATTCCGCACAGCCGTAGCGATAGACACGCAAAACATCATAAATTTTATCCATAATCAACTGATGCGGTATTGCCGATAATTCCCCGGACTGTATGCGTTCAAATTGTTTGGGTAGATACTGACTAATCATGCCCAGTGGGATGTCCACGTCTTCCAGATTCGCCATCATCGTTTCAACGCTATTTTTAATCCGACTATGCGGCCAGTAATAACGAATACGATCCGACAGGCTGTAACGAATATCCAGTAATGAATCGTTAAAACCCGGGCGATAATATTTCTTCCAGTACTGCGGTTCGTCGAGCATCACTTCTTCAATTACCGCCAGGCAACCGCTGCGATTTTCGGGGGCGATAATTTCCTGCTCAATTTGTGCCAACGCAAATATCGCCTCACGTAGAGCAAAGGTTAATGCTGGCCCTACTTTCAAAATTGCAAAGTGATCGCGGACTAATTCCCAATAAGCCGTCCGGGTCTGGTAATCGGTAGAATGTGCTTCATAAACCATTCGGGTGTTTTCTATCCATTGCGCCAGCGCCTGCGCTTCTTGCGGCTGATAATGGATAATATTGCTGTGATCAAATTCCACACCCGGCTGTACCACGATGGCAATCACGCGTGTTAACGCCTCTGTCAGCCCACGAGCAATAAAGGCCTTTTGATGCGTACGTAAAGTATTGGCGGCATCTTCAACCCGGGTAATGTGTACTGACTGAATGGCGCTGGCCTCACCGCCCGGAACCGGAACTTCGGTGCCAATGACATAGCTCAGTTGCTCACGCTGGTAATCTGTCGCCACACTTTCCGCCGCCTGACAAAGCACGGCAGCACGTTCAGCAACCGTTTCTGGCGCTAATGGTATTGGATCCCCCGCACATGACATTGACGCATCAAGGTGAATTTTACTGAACCCCGCTCGAACATATGCTTTTACCAGCTCGACGGATTTTTCCATCGCCGCATCCGCATTTTCTTGCTGCCAGCAGTTCGGTCCCAGATGGTCGCCGCCGAGAATGATACGCTCATGAGCAAATCCGACTTTATCGGCAATCGCAAACACAAATTCGCGAAAGTCCGCCGGTGTCATTCCGGTATAACCGCCAAATTGATTGACCTGGTTTGACGTTGCTTCAATCAGCACTTTGCGCGTGCTGTTGTGATCGAATGCCAGCGCCGCTTCGATAACCAACGGATGGGCAGAACAGACTGAACATATGCCGATATGTTCACCAGCTTTATGCCGGGCAATTAACGTTTTCATGTTTTTTCCTTGTTAAATGGCAGGTGCGTTATGCCCTGCCCTCGCAGCAACAATCAGCAATCACTTTGCTCACCACATCGCGCATTGCGAATTTAGCCGACTGCAAATAATCCCGGGGATCGGTCGCTTCGGGGTGCTCGGTCAGGTAATTTTTTAACGCCTGCGAGAATGCATTTTTAAGCTCCGTTGCAACGTTGATTTTGCATATCCCCAGTTTGATGGTTTGCTGAATATCCTTAGTCGATAACCCTGACGCGCCATGCAGCACCAGCGGTAAGTTCACCCACTGGCGAATGTTCTCCAGTCGAGAAAAATCAAGCGCCGGTGCGCTGGCATACATACCGTGAGCCGTGCCGATGGCGACCGCCAGGGAATCAATCCCGGTTGCCTCGGCAAATTCACGCGCCTGAACGGGGTTGGTGTACAACGCATCTGCTTCATTGACTTGCACATCATCTTCCTGGCCGCCAAGTTGCCCCAGCTCCGCTTCGACGCTGACATCAAAGCGATGGCAAAAATCCACCACCTCTTTGACCCGTGAAATATTTTGCGCAAAAGGCAAATGCGAGGCGTCAATCATGACTGAGCGCACGCCAGAACGAACCTTCTGAGCGATATCGTCAAATTTCGTGTGATGGTCGAGATGAATTGCCAATGGATGGTGATAGTGCTTCGCCATCGCGCTGACCAGCGCCATCAGATTTTCTGTACCAGCATGAGTAAATGTACCGGGCGTTCCGGCAATGATGACCGGCGCATGCATGCTGGCAGCGGTTTCCACCACCACGTGCATCGTTTCGAGATTATGAATATTGAATGCCGGAACCGCGTAACCGCCGCGCTGCGCGTTGTTCAGCATCTGCTTTGTCGATACCACGTACATTTTCACATCCTGTCGTTTGTTTTCGAATTCAAAATATAATGAAATTATTTGTTTCCAAATGTCGAGATAACGATCACAAAAAACGACAATATGAAAATTAATCAGAATGACAGGAAAAAAAAACGGCCTCCCGGGGGAAGCCGTAACGAAGTGCGCGTGTTTTTATGCCGGATGCAACGTAAACGCCTTATCCGGCATACGTGGCAGCGCTGTGTAGGCATGATAAGACGCTTCAGCGTCGCATCAGGCATAGGTTGCCGGATGCGGTGTGAACGCCTTATCCGCCCTACGGGGTAGTGCTGTTCGTATGAGGCGTATCAGGCGATAGTAATTTTGCTATCGAGATAAACGTCCTGCACGGCGTTAATCAGTTTCACGCCGTCAGCCATCGATTTCTTGAACGCCTTACGTCCAAGAATCAGCCCCATTCCGCCAGCGCGTTTGTTGATGACCGCAGTACGCACTGCATCGCTGAGGTCAGTTTCACCGCCTGCAGCACCGCCGGAGTTTATCAACCCTGCCCGGCCCATATAGCAGTTAGCTAACTGATAACGCACCAGATCAATCGGGTTTTCGCTGGTCAACTTGCTGTACACGCGATCGTCGGTATAACCGTAATTAATCGCTTTATAACCGCCGTTATTTTCCGCCATTTTTTGTTTGACGATATCTGCACCTATGGTTGCCGCCAGATGGTTCGCCTGACCTGTCAGGTCGGCGGAAACATGGTAATCAACGCCATCTTTCTTAAAGGCGGAGTTACGCAAATAGGCCCACAGCACGGTCACCATGCCCAGCTCATGCGCGCGTTCAAAGGCCGCAGAAATTTCTTCAATCTGGCGACGTGACTCTTCCGAGCCAAAATAGATAGTCGCCCCAACCGCCACCGCGCCCATGTTGAACGCCTGCTCCACGCTGGCATACAGCGTTTGATCGTAGGTATTCGGGTAACTTAGCGTCTCGTTGTGATTAAGTTTGACGAGGAATGGAATGCGATGCGCGTAACGCCGCGATACCGATGCCAGCACGCCGTAGGTTGACGCCACACAGTTACAGCCCGCTTCGATCGCCAGTTCAACAATGTTTTTCGGGTCAAAGTAGAGCGGGTTAGCGGCAAATGAAGCTCCGGCAGAGTGCTCAACGCCCTGGTCAACCGGCAGAATAGAAAGATATCCTGTGCCAGCCAGGCGCCCAGTGTTGTACAACGTCTGCATATTACGTAACACCGCTGGCGGGCGATTATTGTCAATCATCACGCGGTCTACGTAGTCATGTCCGGGGAGATAAAGCTGGTCAGAAGGAATAGTCATACAACGGTGCTGTAAAAGGTTGTCGGCGTCTTTGCCAAGCAACTGCGCAATATCTGTCATTACTATGCTCCCGTAAATTCCGATTGGATATCGGCTATGGATTGTCCTGGCCCGCCTTTTGCGGGCAATCATAATCCTGGTCGTTACAGGCGAGTTTTTCCATCTTTTGGATGTTTTTTCAGCGTTTTCTGTTGGCTCGATTCATCAGAAAAAATGTTACCGCGGTCAAGTTTTCACCGCAAAGGTATTTAAAAGGTATTATTAAATGGTATTGTCATCGCGTACCTTACATTACCTGTCATGAAGGAATTAAAAGATGAAAACAACAGCAAAGCTGTCGTTCATGATGTTTGTTGAATGGTTTATCTGGGGCGCGTGGTTTGTGCCATTGTGGTTGTGGTTAAGTAAAAGCGGTTTTAGTGCCGGAGAAATTGGCTGGTCGTATGCCTGTACCGCCATTGCGGCGATCCTGTCGCCAATTCTGGTTGGCTCCATCACTGACCGCTTTTTCTCGGCGCAGAAAGTGCTGGCGGTATTGATGTTCGCTGGTGCGGCGCTGATGTATTTCGCTGCGCAACAGACCACTTTTGCCGGGTTCTTCCCATTACTGCTGGCCTACTCGCTAACCTATATGCCGACCATTGCGCTGACTAACAGTATCGCTTTTGCCAACGTGCCGGATGTGGAGCGTGATTTCCCACGCATTCGTGTACTGGGGACTATCGGCTGGATTGCCTCTGGTCTGGTCTGCGGATTCCTGCCTCAGATGCTGGGATATGACGATATCTCTCCGACCAACATCCCGCTGCTGATTACCGCCGGAAGTTCTGCTCTGCTCGGTGTGTTTGCGTTTTTCCTGCCCGACACGCCGCCAAAAAGCACCGGCAAAATGGACATTAAAGTCATGCTCGGCCTGGATGCGCTGATCCTGCTGCGTGATAAAAACTTCCTCGTCTTTTTCTTCTGTTCATTCCTGTTTGCGATGCCACTGGCGTTCTATTACATCTTTGCCAACGGTTATCTGACAGAAGTCGGCATGAAAAACGCCACCGGCTGGATGACGCTCGGCCAGTTCTCTGAAATCTTCTTTATGCTGGCATTGCCGTTTTTTACCAAACGCTTTGGTATCAAAAAGGTATTATTACTTGGTCTGGTCACCGCAGCGATCCGCTATGGCTTCTTTATTTACGGTAGTGCGGATGAATATTTCACCTACGCGTTACTGTTCCTCGGCATTTTGCTGCATGGAGTAAGTTACGATTTTTACTACGTTACCGCTTACATCTATGTCGATAAAAAAGCCCCCGTGCATATGCGTACCGCTGCGCAGGAGCTGATCACGCTCTGCTGCCAGGGATTCGGCAGTTTGCTCGGCTATCGTCTTGGCGGTGTGATGATGGAAAAGATGTTCGCTTATCCGGAACCGGTAAACGGACTGACTTTCAACTGGTCCGGGATGTGGACTTTCGGCGCGGTGATGATTGCCATTATCGCCGTGCTGTTCATGATTTTTTTCCGCGAATCCGACAACGAAATTACGGCTATCAAGGTCGATGATCGCGATATTGCGTTGACACAAGGGGAAGTTAAATGAAAACAGAACGTATTCTCGGTGCTCTTTACGGGCAGGCGTTAGGGGATGCGATGGGGATGCCGTCCGAGCTTTGGCCACGCTCCCGCGTTAAAGCACACTTTGGCTGGATTGACCGTTTTCTGCCTGGACCAAAGGAGAATAACGCGGCCTGTTATTTTAACCGCGCCGAATTCACCGACGATACCTCAATGGCGCTGTGTCTGGCGGATGCGTTACTGGAACGTGAAGGCGAGATCGATCCGGATCTGATTGGGCGTAATATTCTCGACTGGGCGCTGCGTTTCGACGCCTTTAACAAAAACGTACTAGGTCCGACTTCGAAGATTGCTCTCAACGCCATTCGCGACGGTAAACCCGTTGCTGAACTGGAAAACAATGGCGTGACTAACGGCGCAGCGATGCGCGTCTCGCCATTAGGTTGTTTGCTTCCGGCGCGTGATGTTGACTCCTTTATTGATGATGTAGCGCTGGCGTCCAGCCCGACTCATAAATCCGATCTGGCGGTGGCAGGCGCGGTAGTCATCGCATGGGCGGTTTCTCGTGCCATTGACGGAGAAAGCTGGTCAGCGATTGTTGATTCACTGCCTTCAATTGCGCGACATGCACAGCAAAAACGCATCACTACCTTCAGCGCCTCACTGGCAGCACGTCTGGAGATTGCGCTGAAAATTGTGCGCAATGCCGACGGCACCGAATCCGCCAGCGAACAGCTGTATCAGGTGGTTGGGGCAGGTACCAGTACTATTGAGTCCGTTCCGTGCGCCATTGCGCTGGTTGAACTAGCACAAACCGACCCGAACCGTTGCGCCATTCTGTGCGCCAATCTTGGCGGCGACACAGACACCATCGGCGCTATGGCGACGGCGATTTGCGGCGCATTGCATGGCGTTAACGCTATCGATCCTGCGTTTAAGACGGAGCTGGATGCGGTAAATCAGCTTGATTTTAATCATTACGCCACGGCGCTGGCGAAGTATCGCCAACAACGGGAGGCGGTATGAGCGGCGCTCGATTACACACGCTGCTGCCTGAATTAACCACGCGTCAGCCGGTGATGGTCGTCGGCGCGGCGGTCATTGATGTGATCGCCGACGCTTATGCCCTACCCTGGCGTGGGTGCGATATCGAACTGAAACAGCAGAGCGTTAACGTTGGCGGCTGTGCACTGAATATTGCCGTGGCGTTAAATCGCCTCGGTATCGAAGCGGGTAATGCCCTGCCGCTCGGCCAGGGTGTGTGGGCGGAAATTATTCGTAACCGGATGGCGAAAGAAGGATTAATCAGCCTCATCGATAACGCCGAAGGCGATAACGGCTGGTGTCTGGCGCTGGTTGAGCCTGATGGTGAACGCACGTTTATGTCGTTCAGTGGTGTGGAAAATCAGTGGAATCGCGAATGGTTGGCGCGATTAACCGTTGCGCCTGGCAGCCTGCTCTATTTTTCCGGTTATCAACTGGCCTCGCCCTGCGGTGAATTGTTAGTGGAATGGCTGGAGAGTCTGCAAGACGTGACGCCGTTCATCGATTTTGGCCCACGTATTGGCGATATCCCGGATGCATTACTGGCGCGAATCATGGCCTGTCGACCTTTAGTGTCACTCAATCGTCAGGAGGGTGAGATTGCCGCCGAACGTTTTGCTTTATCAGCAGAGATAACAACACTTGGCAAGCAATGGCAGGAGAAATTTGCCGCGCCGTTGATCGTTCGTCTGGATAAAGAAGGCGCATGGTATTTCAGCAATAACGCTTCTGGCTGCATCCCGGCATTTCCAACGCAAGTTGTAGACACCATTGGGGCGGGCGACAGTCATGCAGGTGGCGTATTAGCTGGACTGGCCTCTGGTTTGCCACTGGCGGATGCCGTATTGCTGGGCAATGCAGTGGCGTCGTGGGTTGTCGGGCATCGCGGCGGTGATTGCGCGCCAACCCGCGAGGAACTACTCCTCACACACAAAAACGTATAGATCACTGCGACAGTGGCTGATGCTGTACTCAATAGGCCGTTGCTGTTGGTCAAGCGCCACTTGCTTGATCACCAGCACCGGTATTTTACTATCTAATTGAATATGTGACTGAAACTCGGCATCCGGCATCCGGGCGCTAACGCGGGAACGGGTACGCTTTGGAAAAATATGCTGACTGCGGAAGTAGTCATAAAGAGAGATTCCGATGGCATCAACATCATGAATTAAATGCGCCGGAACCCACGACTCCTCAATAGAGACCGCTTCTTCATCAACATAGCGAATACGCTTAAGCAAAAAGACATCACTACCCGCTTCGACCGCCAATTGCTGCGCCACCTCTTCAGGGCATTTAACCACTCGCTTGTTAACCCATAGCGTATCTGGTTTTTTCCCGCGCAACACCACCTGCTGAGAAAATCCTCGCGCTTCTTTTAACGAGTATTCAAAGATGTTATTAATCTGCGTGCCGTAGCCGCGCGAACGTGTCACCACGCCCTCTTCTTCCAGCGCCTGCATCGCCTTGCGCACCGTAATACGCGAAACGCCGGTTAACTGACTTAAATCGCGCTCGCCGGGTAAAATATTGCCATGTTCCAGCACCCCGCTGCGCACGGCATTTTTCACCGTTTCGGCAAACTTAATATAAAGCGGCGTGTTATCCGCCGCTAAAATACGTTCGTTCAGTTGGGCAATCAGCTGGGTATGCGCTTGTTCCATTTGTCTTTTTCCTGCCAGGGAGTCTGGTGGGAGTATATCACTGCTTCTTATTTAAGGCGTTTCTTTAATCCCATCAACGAATGCCTGCAACTCCTCCACCGTGCCATTAAACACATTAAAATCCACCGGACCATTAATGCCATCTACCTGTCCACGGTCGGAATGCTGCCAGAAGCGCCAGGCCATGCCGTCATTGTCCGGACGACGTTGATAATAGTGAGCCACCCACCACGGATATTCATTGAAATAGCCCGCCAGATTGGTGTGATAAAAAACGGCTCCTGAGTAAATAATCGGCTTTTTTCCCGTGCGTTTTTCGACCATTTTTAGCCACTGACTTACCCGCTTGCGTAATTCTTTTGCCGATAATTTTCCCCGTTCTTCTACGTCCAGCACGGCAGGGAAATCGCCTTGTGAGAAATCCACCGTTTGCAGAAATAATCGCGCCTGAACTGAAGCGGATACCGACGGGGAGAAATAATGATACGCCCCGCGCAGCAGGCCATTTTCGCGGCTTAGTTGCCAGTTACGCGAAAAATAGGGGTCCACCAGCTTTTCGCCCTCCGTCGCCTTGATAAAGGCAAATTGCAAGCGAATACCGTTATCGCGCATTTTTGCCACCCGCTGCCAGTCGATTCGCTCCTGCCAGCGTGAAACATCAATACCATGAATGGTGTAACTGGCAGGAATGCGAATAGCAAAAGATTTGACCGGACGATAACCGTAGAAGTGGATGTAGTCTTTAATCTGAATTGCTGTCGAGTAGAAAAAATTCACCGTCTGACGCGGATAAATTGCAACGATGGAAATTAGCCCAAGAGCGCATAATAAAGCGGTGAATTTTTTTCGACTGGTGATGCTCAGCTGCATTGGTTTCATCCCTGAATGTCAGCGCCAAAGACTGACAATAACCAAAGCAGCTATAGTACGGTGCTCACCACCAGGCGTGGAAGTGGTGAACCGGACCAATACCGTGACCAACTTCCAGCGTGTCGGCCTGGGCTAATGCCGATGAAAGCCAGCTTTTTGCCTCCTGTACGGTGTCAGCCCAGTTTGTATGGCGCGGGCGCAGTGCAGCCAACGCCGCAGAGAGCGTACAACCAGTGCCGTGGGTGTTTTGGGTCATAATGCGCGGTGCGGTAAACCGTTGTTCACCCTCGCGGGTAAACAGCCAGTCCGGGCTTTGCTCATCATCCAGATGACCACCTTTCATTAGCACTGCGCCACAGCCCATCGCCAACAGCGATCGCCCTTGTTCCAGCATTTCCTGTTCGTTGCGCGCGTGTGGCGCGTCGAGCAAGGCGGCTGCTTCGGGCAAGTTTGGCGTTATTAATGAAACCTGTGGCAATAATCGACTACGCAGCGTAGCAACCGCCGAAGGTGAAAGCAGCGGGTCGCCGCTTTTTGCCAGCATAACGGTGTCGAGCACCACGTTTTGGATCTGATAACGTTGCAACCGTTCTGCCACCGCTTCAACAATATCGGTTTCCGCCAACATACCGATTTTAGTGGTGTCGATTCGCACATCACTGAACACCGAATCGAGCTGGGCGGCGACAAAATCAGGCTCAATGCGATACACCGACTGTACGCCACGGGTATTTTGCGCCACCAATGCAGTAATCACTGAGCAACCATAAGCGCCAAGTGCCGAGAAGGTTTTAAGATCGGCCTGAATCCCCGCACCACCACTCGGATCAGTACCGGCAATCGTCAGAGCGTTAATCCGTTTCATGCCTGCACCTCCTGCGTCAATTGCCAGAGCGCATCAAGAAAATGGGGAACAAAACTGCCAGGCCCTTCACTTCTGGCGACGGCGCGTTCTCCGGCTTGTTTCATCCAGTGACAGGCAGATGCGATATTTTCCAGCATATCGCCTGGTAATGCACAACAGGCAGCGACAACTGCCGATAATGCACAGCCAGTTCCTACCACTTTGGTCATTAGCGGATCGCCACCGTGAATGCCAACGATACGATGCCCATCGGTAACATAATCCACCTCGCCTGTGACCACGACGATTGCGCCAGTTTCCCGTGCCAGTGTTTGTGCAGCGGGTATCGCATTAGCTGCGGCGTCAGTGGTATCCACTCCCCGTCCACCATTAGCAACGCCAGCTAATGCCATGATTTCCGAAGCATTACCACGTATGGCGGTTGGCTTATGAGACAGAAGTTCCAGACAAAAACGGCGGCGATAGTCGAGTGCACCAACCGCAACCGGATCAAGCGTCCAGGGTGTTTGAGAGCTTTTTGCTTGCTCAACGGCGGCACGCATCGCCTGTGCGCGTAGCTGCGTCAGTGTGCCAACGTTAATCAGCAAGGCACTGGCGATAGCCGCAAACTGACTGGCCTCTTCGGTTTCGATAACCATCGCTGGCGATGCACCGAGCGCCAGCAAGGTATTGGCAGTAAAGGTTTGCACCACATCGTTGGTCATGCAGTGCACAAGAGGGGAATGTTGGTGAAAAAGGTGTAACGTGTGCGCAGATTGCGCGGAACTCAGCAGGTCGACTTGCATAGTTTGCTCCTGCCATAACGTGAAGAAGCAATGACCTGGTGGTCCGTGACTTCCCTACGCTGGCATTATCCAGATCAGGTGATACGGGTATTTCTCAGCCTTCACGCAGAAGGGCACCCCGAGTCGTTTGGTTGAATCTCTATATTTTGTGCCAGATTAGGGGAAGAGGCTTGCAGATGCAAGCTCGCCTCCATCCATCGCTTCTTCATTGTGACCCCATTTTGTACTCCATATCAGAAATGAAAAAGAAACAATCCACATCCATTATTCATATGGTAAAAACTATTGATTATCTTATTTAGCTAATTTATATTATTTATCTAAATTTGATAGGTGAGATAAAAAATGACAGAAACCCAGATCTACGAGAACATTAAGCAAGCCATTAGCAGCGCACCACGAAATAGCCAAACGATGGAAATGCACCTCCAGATGATCAAATACGCTGACCATCTTAAAAACGTCACGGCAAAAGAGTTTTGCGAAGGTGTAGGACTTAAAGCCAGCTTTGGTACAGAGTTCAGCAAAATGAGAAATCTTACCGAGCGACTCAAAGCCGCCGGACTTGATACCACGAAGTTATAACAAACGAAATCATCAATATATTACTTTTGTTTTCCAGGGTTCCCTGTATATGTGTACCTATGATCATAAACACCAGTTACCACCACGTAGCTGATACCATAATATTTTCATTTTTACTTTAAATAAAGAGATAAGTTTAGAGAGTGGAATAATTAAGGTCTATTTCCTCTAGCTTTTTGAGATTGAAAGTTGAGAAAGATAATTCTTTCATCTCAATAACACCGAAGTTTGATAGCTGTTTAAGCCACAGTTGAAGACCAGCATCAGAGCAACCTGCTCGATGTGTTACATCACTATATTTTATTAGTGTTGATTTCCTCTTATAGAGATAAACAAGGACTTCATAGATGCGTTTTCCGGTATCATTGGATACGCGCTATACCACCATTCTTGGCTAAATATTGGTTCATAATCATACTTTAATTAAAATGGATCTAAAAATTCATCATAGATGGCTGGATTTTTCATAGAAAAATATGTTTGAACACCATTTGATATTTTTATTTATTGATCACAGGTTAACGTTCTTGAATATTCTATAAATGATGCCTCCTCTATTCTAACTCTACCCACGCAATATATATACAACCCTACCTATACTCGAAGTACGTTCAACACATAAGACAACGAAAAGTAGTTGTGTGCTGTAAAATTTAAATATCTTAATAATTAATTTCAAGAGCATGCTGTGCCCCCTATATTATGCAAATGAAAAGTAGGAAAAAATCCATAAGAAACATTAAACGATTACAATAATCAAACCTATATTAAGGTGAATAGAAGGTATTCGAATGAGTCATTTCTAATATTTTTAGTCTTACGGGCAAAGGCTATCTATACCTAACATACAATGGAAAGCGGGAAAGTATGTAGATAGTGCAACTTGTTCCCTGAACTGCTGTTTATCCAACCTATTGCTATGAAAGTACGTAATAATTTCAAACCTAAACAATACCATTACTAAACAAATGAAAACTTGTTCATTTTACTAATTAATAGTTTTATAATGACTACCCCAAAATAGGTAACCCAAATCCAAGCAAAGGGAAAATATGAAGAGTAAAATTTTTGCTGCACTTCTGCTACTACCTCTATTTACTTATGCAAGCTCCTATAAATGTGATGCTCTTCAGCAGGGTCAAATTGGCAGCAATGGGAAAACCGTTACGGCACAATCCTCCATCGATATTGACGGCAAACAGATGCATTTTAGCTTGAACGGAGTGAGTTGGGATCTTTCATATATTGGTGAAAAACAGATTGCAAAGATGTATAGCACCGAAAGCGGGAACGTCTCTGTATCTTTCATTGATGCCAATCCCATCATCTTCGTGCTACATCTCGTAAACGATGATGGTAGAAAAGGCACTTACAACATCAGTGAATGTTCTGAATTATAAGAGGCTACAATGAAAAAACTATTCGTTACCGTCATCTTTGTGGCAATGATGCCAAATGCATTCGCACTAAGTCACGGAGACAGCGCAACACTTAAAGAAGGTACATTTAACTGTAAAAAGTTAACTGACTTTTACGAGATGATCAGTTACATCCAGGACAATGACCAACAGGCTATGCTGAGTCTCATTACATCCAATAAATGTCGCGTGTTAGATGAATCAATGACAGTAGAAATCCAGAGCGTCGATGACAAAGGTTTTGTTTCATTCATAACTCCAGGTGGTCATGGTGGCTGGGCTGTGAAGCAATTTTTCGAAAATTAATCAAACTATATCCTCGAATGGCGTGTGTCCTCACGCCATTTACTCTAATTCAGCTTAACGTCACTTGTCCCTCTATTTATTGCCTCAACTACGGCCATATTAGGCACTTTCATTTGATATAAGAATCCAACACCTTCAGAACGACATCCAGATCTTCTTCACGTTTTAGCTCATCCCCCTGGTGAACGATGTGTTCCGTCAGATGCCCCTTAATCACTTCGCGCATCAGGCCGTTTACCGCGCCACGGATAGCAGCAATCTGTTGTAGAACAGCTGTGCATTCGTGCGGCTCGTCGAGCATTTTCTTGAGCGCCACGACCTGACCCTGAATCTTACTGGCACGCGCTTTCAGTTTCTGTTTATCACGGATTGTATGAGACATGGCAACACCTGGTTAACAAGAACATGAAAAATCATAGCACTATTATTCTACTGGGGGGTAGTATCAGGTACTGGGGGGGAGTAGAATCGGATTGCCGAATTAATACTAAGAATTATTATCATGACCGAATTTACCACTCTTCTTCAGCAAGGAAATGCCTGGTTCTTCATCCCCAGCGCCATCTTACTTGGTGCGCTTCATGGCCTGGAACCAGGGCACTCAAAAACGATGATGGCGGCGTTTATCATCGCCATCAAAGGCACCATTAAACAGGCGGTGATGCTCGGACTGGCAGCAACCATTTCGCATACCGCGGTGGTCTGGTTGATTGCCTTTGGCGGGATGGTGATCAGCAAACGTTTTACTGCTCAATCTGCAGAACCGTGGCTCCAGTTGATTTCCGCGGTGATCATTATTGGCACCGCGTTCTGGATGTTCTGGCGTACCTGGCGCGGCGAACGCAACTGGCTGGAGAATATGCACGGGCATGATCATGAGTATCATCACGATCACGAAGATCACCACGACCATGGACATCATCACCATCACGAACATGGGGAGTATCAGGATGCTCATGCACGAGCCCATGCCAATGACATTAAACGACGCTTCGATGGTAGAGAGGTCACCAACTGGCAAATTTTGTTATTTGGCTTAACCGGTGGCCTTATCCCCTGCCCGGCAGCAATTACCGTGCTGTTGATTTGCATTCAGTTGAAAGCCCTGACACTGGGCGCAACACTGGTCGTCAGTTTCAGCATTGGCCTGGCGTTAACGCTAGTCACCGTAGGCGTTGGCGCAGCAATCAGCGTTCAGCAGGTCGCAAAACGCTGGAGCGGATTTAACACTCTCGCTAAACGTGCCCCCTATTTTTCCAGTCTGTTGATTGGCTTAGTTGGGGTGTATATGGGCGTGCATGGCTTTATGGGCATTATGCGATAGGCTGCATGTTATCTTCAGCCCAGGATGATTCTTAAATCAGCTATTTCCGCTGGCTCTCTGCTCGCTAAGGATGCTTTTAGGGCATCCTTTCATTTACACTTTTTACGAAATCATGGGATCACTAACAAAATATCGCTTGTCAGTTATATTGTATGGCAGGAAAGATATGCGACTGATATTACAGATCCCCAAAGTGGAGAGTTTATGACCATTAAAAATAAGATGTTGCTGGGTGTGCTTTTGCTGGTTACCAGTGCCGCCTGGGCCGCACCAGCCACCGCGGGTTCGACCAATACCTCGGGAATTTCTAAGTATGAGTTAAGCAGTTTCATTGCTGACTTTAAGCATTTCAAACCAGGCGATACCGTCCCAGAGATGTACCGCACCGATGAGTACAACATTAAGCAGTGGCAGTTACGTAACCTGCCCGCTCCTGATGCCGGAACGCACTGGACCTATATGGGTGGCGCATACGTGTTGATCAACGATGCCGACGGTAAAATCATTAAAGCCTACGACGGTGAGATTTTTTATCATCGCTAAAAAAAGCCCCCTCATCATGAGGGGGAAATGCAGACACCTTGTTATTTTTTATTATTAGCCACTTGCTCGTCTTACTTGTTATTAATCATATTTCACGTTGATTAAGGCGGTAGCCTCCAGAGCGCCAGATTTAACTTTATTTGTATCGTAGACGTAGTAACTGGCAGTTACCGGAATTGAAACCGTTGTATCTGTAAGTTTTGACTTTGCCGCAATTTCTTTTAAATTTGTGTATTCTTTACTGCTGTTAGTGATATTTAAAAGTGTGACTGGAGAACCATTACTTTCAAGAATAAATCCTACGCCATTATCTTCCGCACCTTTCAGTATTGTGTTGCTGTTGGTTAACAAATCAGAACTTGATAAATACACCTGCATTTTCCGTGATGTTTGATTTTGTTGACCTAATAAGTTTTTACAACGCAGAACAATATCCCCTTTGTTACTATTTATTGTTGCTTTGTTACCTGTAGCTGGTAATTGTGAAATGGGAATACTCTCTAAAGTAATTAATAAATCGTCCGGTTTGCAGGTTGTGGTTATCGGGTTGTATGACAATGTCAGATTAAAGGAATAGACACCTGCATTTTGTGCCAATGCATTTCTGTAGCTATTTACACATGCATCCCATGACTTGCCACCGAATAAACACAGTAAAAATTGTACTGCAGCACTCCCGCGTGTCGATGATGAAGCACTGGATAATGTCGCAACACCATTAATCATCACTGAACCGCCGCCCCCCGCAGAAACATTCACTTTTGCATTACTGGCCGCAGGTATCACCGTTACCGAATAACCATTGGTGAAACTGGTCTGATTATTTGACAACGTGATGTTGTTTTTATTGATCCATTCAAAATGTAAATTTAATTTAATAGTATCGTTATACAGCCCAACAATAATATCCGATGAATTCATGGGAGTGATGGTATTTGTACTCACACATGATGAATCGTTGAAATTATGCTCATATGTCGCCGTTTGTGTTTGAGTAAGTGCAAAATCCCCCTGAACAATCAAATTGTGCTGAACAGATAACTCACTATAACATGCTGCATAGCTCACAGGCATAACCATCATCGTTAATATAAATAGCATTATGCGAATTTTCATAGAACCACCTGACTATTACTGGCAAATATAATTTCTACTTTCATCAATCTCTTTACCGAAGGTGATTGTGCATGAAAGCCCTTGTTGCTTATCAATTGCTACATTAACCGATGGCGGTACTTCATTGGTGCGAATAAATAACTGGCTTCCCTGGCCGACAACGCCAATATTATGACCATGGATATCATTGACTTCATAACCAAACGTTAATGGTTGCCCATCCGTTCTTAACGCTTTTATAAACCAGGGCTTGCGCTGATCGGTATCAAAATTAACCAGTACGACCGCGCCGCGATAAGGTGCGGCAATTTTCCGGTTACCACGTAATTCTGTTTCACTATCGCTTTGCGACACATCCAGCATCAGGTGATTTTCCCGATAAGGTGTCATTCCGTCGTATACCACCACTCCATTACGATTTGTTGTACGATATTTTTGCCCATTGACATAAGCATCTTTAATTCCAGGTGCGTTCATTACAGCAAACGTTTCGGAAAGACGGTTCGCCAGATTAACGCCACCCGACCAGGCGACAATGCCCCCTGAAATACTGGCTCCAGCCTGTCGATAAGTACTCGACTGACTATAACTGCCATTCACTGTCGCAACCGGCGCGTTCCAGGTCAAATTCGCGCCAGCTGTCGTTTCATTTCCCTGATGCTGATGACTCAGGTTGACCCCATAGTTAAATTGATCCCGGCTTCCAACGGTTCCCGATAATCCCGTATTATTTGAGGCAAAACCCTGATCATCAAACGTCGTTGAGTTAGACATATATATTTGCCGACGAGGCGTCGTAACGTCATCACCCCAATCAAAGGGAATCGATATAAAAATATTAAAACGTTTCTCTTCATGATGATTCTCGTCATAAGCCTGGCTTGCCGCGAGGGTATAGCTTATCCGTCGCAGGTTGTTGGAATAACTCAACTGATAATCCTTACTGCTGCCGCTACGCCCCCAGTAATCTCGCCATAACGTACTTAAGGACACAGAACCCCAGCCTTCTGGCAATGACTGGCTCATATTGGCAGAAAAGCTATTTTTACGGCCAAAATCGTTCTGGTAATAATCGGCAATGTCATAGATATCGTTTTCATCACGGCGATAATTATCTTTATTGTTTGCCCAAACGTGATCGTTAAATGTCCGGTAATCACGCGACGAATAACGCCAGGCCGCCAGACCAAAACGCGTTGACGTTTGGCTCACAAATTTGTTGTAGGCAATTTGATAACTTTGCCCGTCAAACACATCGCCGTTGTCTTGTTTACTATGCGACATCGTGGCATCGACGGAAATGGCACCAATGCGTGTATTCCAGCCTGTGCCCAAAGTGAACGCGTAATAATTATTCGCGACCATCGATCCGCCATACAGCGTCAATAAGTTATTAAAACCATACTGATAACCCGCCTGAACAAAATCACTTTGTTTGCTCGCCCCTTCAATATGGCTACGACCAGCCGCAAAATCATATTTCGACACGCCGGGTTGCAGCATATTCGGCACTGCTGCATAAGGCACCAGATAGGTGGTTACCGAACCGTCCGCCTCTTTCACGCTGACATCAAGATCTGCTCCACCACCGGCCAACTGCAAATCTGTAATCGCAAACGGGCCAGGAGGAACCTCTTTCTGATAAACCACAAAACCGTTCTGTTCAATCGTTACCAGCGCGTTACTCTGAGCAATCCCCTGCACCCGTGGAGTAAAATTTTGTTTCGAGTTAGGCAACATCTGCATATCACGAAACAACCGCACACCGCTGAAGCGAACAGAATCGAAAATATCGCTTGATGTGTACATATCACCCACGCGAAGCGTGCCGAGAAGTTGGGCAAATCCACGTTCCAGATACAGGGTATTGCTTTTCCACACCCCTGGATTGCTATTTGTTTTACTGAAACTGGCATCAGAATGCAGTTGCCACCCCAGTAAATTTAACCCGCTGTTAAAACGTACATATGTACTCTTGCTATTACCCGACGCTTTATAGTCGCTGTAATACTGACTCACATAATAAGAGGTATAAAACGCATTAATACCCCGCTCCCAGTTTTCCGGTGGAACATAGCCACTTTCCAGTTCCTCCACCCACGCCTGCGGTACACTGAAATCGAGACGAAAAACTCCGATATCCCAGGTATAGCTCCCACCGTGAACAAGTTGCTCAAATGTTAAACATTGCTTACCGCTGGCAATGTTATCGGTATTAATGCCTAACCGCTTGATAATTTCCCTGGATAAACATGTTTCTTGCGGGTTGTCTTTAACAATAATCTCATATTTCCCGCGCCATTGCTTATTGACATAAATATCGATGTCATATTGCCCCGGCAAGGGTTGATTATCATCAAGACGAATATTTGCAACCTGCTGGTCTTTCATTCCACCTATCATAAAATGGGTATCAAAGGTTTCTTCAGCTGCATAAGCTTCAATGCCGAGCAATAACGCTACGATTGCTGATGCAAGTGGGGTCATTCTCAACATAGGCAGCTCCTGCAATTAAATTTTGTCACTAATATAGTTGCCATGGTCATCGATAATGGTCAGATACCAGTTATTCGCATTATTACTTTTGACATTAATACTCTGACTTTCCAAGGGGGCAATCATAATAGTTTCATAATTGACTTTGACATTATTAGCTTTGACATCCGAAATCGTTACCCAATTTGCTGAGTCATTTTTTATCACCAATCCATTGCCACTGCGATTTACCAGTAACTTTTTAAATGTCGCTTTATTTACCGGTGCAATACCCGCAGGCCGGTAAAACAATTTGATTCTGTTTTGCATTGCAAATTTCAGTGCATTCTTGCCCTCTTGCTCTGGACTATTTGGTGGAATATCCAGAACATTCAGATAAAAAATGCTCTCTTTATTAGTGGGCAGTTTATTCGACATAATTTTGATTTTTACTTGCTGCCCGGAATTTGCCCCTATTTTTGCCACTGGTGGCGTTAACATGAAAGGAACCTGAATTTTTTCTGGTGGTAACGACGTATCGCCATCATCAATCCACGCCTGCAGCAGCGAAGAACGGTTTCCCTGGTTCATCAACTGCACCATCACTTCTTTATTTTCTGCCGGGTAAATAATGCGCGTCCCGTAGATAACAATTCCGGCATGCGCAGGAAGGACCATAGAAGAAATAAGTAAAGCTAATAATCCTTTCATCTTAATGCCTCTTAAATTAAAAGGCCGCCATGGGGATAGCGGCCATGTTTATTACCTGGAGAAATTTGAAATTTTATTTATTAATCCTGCGCCACACGCATAACCAGAGAAGATAACACATCACCTGATTGCACTGAGTTATCTGTCAGCTTCAGGTATTTTGCTTTAAACGGAATAGCATATTGACCTTCCGCTGTTTTATAACTCTCAATGTTAAAAGGTGCAGAAACATCCAGGACATCGCTGTTATCACCTAAATAGAGATAGTACCCCACGGTATCGTTGCTACTGGCTATCGCCTTATCGTTTCCGGTTATTTTATCGTTGGTAATCAACGAGAGTTTTACACCAGCAACTTCTTTCGGACAGCTAATTTTTAACATGCTGCTGGTTACACCGACTGCATCATCATAGGTCGAGTATTTAGCTTTACCTTCAAAGACAGTAGTTGGTACAGTTGGCATATTAATACTTACTGAATCGCCACCCGCTTCGAATTTACACGGAGATTCTGCAATATTCCCTTTAATGGTTAATGTTCCGGTATCAACGTCTGCGGCAAATACCCCAGCGCTCATAAAAAAAGAAGAAAAGACAGCGGCAGCAATAATTGAACGTTTCATAATATGTTCCTTAATAAAATTTATTTTTTGGTTGTTAAGAGTCTGTATCTCTTGGAAACAAATTTCTCACATCAAAAATGTTGCCGCAATGTAAACATATTGTTTTATTGATTTAAAACAAATTAACCATTGCAATATAAATACAACAAATACTTAAGCATATTAAATATTTATCACATCTATTAATTAATGCAGATTTTTTTAAATGGTATTATTAATATCAATAAAAAAGCTGAAATCATTCACACGAATGATTTCAGCTTTCTAAATCCGCTTAAAAAACCAGGGTGGCAAATTAATCGTAGCGATTTAACACGATTCGACGTTTGCTATCGCTACCTGCAACAACCACTTCTGTCGTCACACCTTTGACTGGCGAAGAAACCTGATGACGGGTATCAACATCATACGTTAACTGACCACAATGCTGTTGAGGTTGACCATTAACCATAGCCATACTGCATGTTGGGGGACTGATCCTGCCATTAATCGTTAATGTGGCAGTCTGTGAAGAGAACGCGGGAGAAGCCATTCCATAGGCAAGAAAAATAATTCCTGACAGCCAGTACTTATTCATTGAACGTTATCCCTGTAGTAAAGGTTATGCCTGGATAGAATGAGTGCATAACAAACTATAGCTGTACATCCACTACACAGCCACGAAGGATGATAATGATGCATTGCCTGTACGATCAATCGACTTTATAGAGTTTCGGACGAAGGTCCGCAGAATATTCGCAGCATTAAATAAGTGTTCATTAATGCGGCAAAAACAAATACACCGCATCAATGTAACATCTCTGCGGTGTATGAAAAACAACCAAAAAGGTTAATACGCGTCAGACCGCGCGGAAGGAAATCTCGCCAGGAATGACTTCTCCCTGCCAATAAAGCTGGGCTGCAACGCGGTCAGCCAGCTGGCGGTAGATAGCAGTAAATTCGCTCTCCGGACGGCTGATAACTGTTGGCGTGCCTTTATCGAGATCTTCACGTAAGGAAATATGTAACGGCATCTGCCCCAGCAACTGCGTGTGGTATTTCTCGGCCAGTTTCTCTGCACCACCGGTACCGAAAATCGGTTCATGGTGACCACAGTTACTGCAAATATGCACACTCATGTTCTCGACAATACCGAGCACCGGAACCTCGACTTTCTCGAACATCACAATGCCTTTTTTCGCATCGATCAACGCAATGTCCTGCGGGGTGGTGACCACTACCGCGCCAGTTACTGGAATGTTTTGTGCCAGTGTCAATTGAATGTCACCGGTGCCTGGCGGCATATCAAGCACCAGATAGTCGAGATCCGGCCACAAGGTTTCCTGCAACATCTGCATTAACGCCTTGCTCGCCATCGGACCACGCCACACCATCGCATTGTCGTCAGTGACCAGATAACCAATTGAATTGGTTGCCAGTCCATGAGACATAATCGGTGCCATATGGGTACCGTCCGGCGAAGTTGGACGCTGATTTTCTGCGCCCAGCATGGTGGGTATTGATGGGCCGTAGATATCGGCGTCCAGAATGCCGACTTTCGCCCCTTCCGCCGCCAGTGCCAGCGCCAGATTTACCGCCGTGGAGGATTTACCCACGCCGCCTTTACCGGAGCTGACCGCAATGATGTTCTTCACGCCGTTAATTCCCGGCTGATTCTTCACGCGTTTTAAGGTGGCGATATTGTGCGACAGTTTCCAGTCGATAGCTTTCGCCCCGGTGATGCGCAGCAGTTCGGCGCTACATTGCTCTTTTAACTCTTCGAACGCGCTATGCCAGACGAATGGCATAACCAGTTCCACATGCAACGTGTCGTCCATCCAGGCGACATGGTGCAACGCTTTCAGCGTGGTGAGGTTATGCTTCAGGGTTGGGTGCTGAAAATTGGCCAGTGTCCCGGCGACCATTGCGCGCAAGGCTTCTGGTGATTTGGCCTGGGATTGTTCGTTCATCCCGACTCCTTTTTTGTATAGATAAACCATCAGCTGATAGTTTACCTGAAGAATATAGAGAAGTACTTACTTAACATTTTCCCATTTGGTACTATCTAACCCCTTTTCACTATTAAGAAGTAATGCCTACTATGACTCAAGTCGCGAAGAAAATTCTGGTGACGTGCGCACTGCCGTACGCTAACGGCTCAATCCACCTCGGCCATATGCTGGAGCACATCCAGGCTGATGTCTGGGTCCGTTACCAGCGAATGCGCGGCCACGAGGTCAACTTCATCTGCGCCGACGATGCCCACGGTACACCAATCATGTTGAAAGCTCAGCAGCTTGGTATCACTCCGGAGCAGATGATTGGCGAAATGAGTCAGGAGCATCAGACTGATTTCGCAGGCTTTAACATCAGCTATGACAACTATCACTCGACGCACAGCGAAGAGAACCGCCAGTTGTCAGAACTTATCTACTCTCGCCTGAAAGAAAACGGTTTTATTAAAAACCGCACCATCTCTCAGCTGTACGATCCGGAAAAAGGCATGTTCCTGCCGGACCGTTTTGTAAAAGGCACCTGCCCGAAATGTAAATCCCCGGATCAATACGGCGATAACTGCGAAGTCTGCGGCGCGACCTACAGCCCGACTGAACTGATCGAGCCGAAATCGGTGGTTTCTGGCGCTACCCCGGTAATGCGTGATTCTGAACACTTCTTCTTTGATCTGCCCTCTTTCAGCGAAATGCTGCAGGCATGGACCCGCAGCGGTGCGTTGCAGGAGCAGGTGGCAAACAAAATGCAGGAGTGGTTTGAATCTGGCCTGCAACAATGGGATATCTCCCGCGACGCCCCTTACTTCGGTTTTGAAATTCCGAACGCGCCGGGCAAATATTTCTACGTCTGGCTGGACGCACCGATTGGCTACATGGGTTCTTTCAAGAATCTGTGTGACAAGCGCGGCGACAGCGTAAGCTTCGATGAATACTGGAAGAAAGACTCCACCGCCGAGCTGTACCACTTCATCGGTAAAGATATTGTTTACTTCCACAGCCTGTTCTGGCCTGCCATGTTGGAAGGTAGCAACTTCCGCAAGCCGACCAACCTGTTTGTTCACGGCTATGTAACGGTGAACGGCGCGAAGATGTCCAAGTCTCGCGGCACCTTTATTAAAGCCAGCACCTGGCTGAATCATTTTGACGCTGACAGCCTGCGTTACTACTACACTGCGAAACTCTCTTCGCGCATTGATGATATCGATCTCAACCTCGAGGATTTCGTCCAGCGCGTGAATGCCGATATCGTTAATAAGGTTGTAAACCTGGCATCCCGTAACGCGGGCTTTATCAACAAGCGTTTTGACGGCGTGTTGGCAAGCGAACTGGCTGACCCGCAGTTGTACAAAACCTTCACGGATGCCGCTGAAGTGATTGGTGAAGCATGGGAAAGCCGCGAATTTGGTAAAGCAGTGCGCGAAATTATGGCGCTGGCTGATCTGGCTAACCGCTATGTCGATGAACAGGCTCCGTGGGTGGTGGCGAAGCAGGAAGGTCGCGATGCTGACCTGCAGGCGATTTGCTCTATGGGCATTAACCTGTTCCGCGTACTGATGACTTACCTGAAGCCGGTACTGCCAAAACTGACCGAGCGTGCAGAAGCATTCCTCAATACGGAACTAACCTGGGATGGCATCCAGCAACCGCTGCTGGGCCATAAAGTGAATCCGTTCAAGGCGCTGTATAACCGCATCGATATGAAGCAGGTTGAAGCACTGGTGGAAGCGTCTAAAGAAGAAGTGAAAGCCACTACCGCGCCAGTTACTGGCCCACTGGCAGATGATCCGATTCAGGAAACCATCACCTTTGACGACTTCGCTAAAGTTGACCTGCGCGTGGCGCTGATTGAAAACGCAGAGTTTGTTGAAGGTTCTGACAAACTGCTGCGCCTGACGCTGGATCTCGGCGGTGAAAAACGCAACGTCTTCTCCGGCATTCGTTCTGCTTACCCGGATCCGCAGGCACTGATTGGTCGTCACACCATTATGGTGGCTAACCTGGCACCACGTAAAATGCGCTTCGGTATCTCTGAAGGCATGGTGATGGCTGCTGGTCCTGGCGGGAAAGATATTTTCCTGCTAAGCCCGGATGCCGGTGCTAAACCGGGCCATCAGGTGAAATAATCCCCCTTCAAGGCGCTGCATCGACAGCGCCTTTTCTTTATGAATTCCTAAAGTTGTTTTCTTGTTTGTTTAACGCTCTTAATTTTTTTCATTAACTGCTAGCATCCGCTTATAACTGGATATAAATACAGGGAACGCGGATGAAGAGTTATATCTATCAGGACGAAAAATCGCATAAATTCTGGGCGGTGGGACAGCAAGGTAACGAGTTGCATATCAGTTGGGGAAAAGTTGGCACCCAAGGGCAAAGCCAGATAAAAAGCTTTGCGGATGCTGCGGCGGCGGAAAAAGCGGAACTGAAGCTTATCACTGAGAAAACGAAAAAAGGCTATGTGGAAGACGCTTCGGCAAACGTGCATATCCCCCCCGTCACCAAAGTCACTCCTGACGTTAAAACTTCACCCGAGAGTAAAAACAAACGCCTATGGCTGGCTGATGATGCAGCCATTCCGGTAACCGACGATATTAACCGATTTGCTTTTCCACATCGCTCTCGCCCCAGAGATATCAATTATCTGCACAAAGATGGTCAAATATGGAAGCGCATCGCGAATAACACCAGGGCATATGACCCCGACAACAATTACCGTTCTTATCCAGAAAACTGGCAGCAGGCTTTTACTGAGTTACAAATGCGAATTCTGGGTAATAAACAGACAGGGAGTGCGCAATCTGATGCGGCATTGCTCTGGAGTTTCTGGAATTCTTACTCTCAAGATGAACTGGTCGATGACTTAATCATTCGCTGTGGTCTGGAAACTACCGTTGAAATTGCCCTTCTCGCTCTTCAACTAAAATATAAATCAGTAAAAGGCGTCGTCACGACCATTATTCCTCCAGATCACGAAGCAGAATCGCTACCGAACTGGCATCAACGTCTATGCCATCATCTTTCACTCGCTTCAGAAGATGAGTGGCAACGCTGTGTAGATAAAGTACTCGCCGCAATTCCGACGCTATCCCCCGCACGGCAACCTTTTGCTGCATTACTGATCCCTGAACGCCCGGATATTGCCAATGCTATGGCACTACATTATGCAGATCAAAACGTCCCGGCGATGACCTGGTTAAGACTGGTGGTAACCAATGACGCTGCTCTGACTACAACCGAAAAATACGACTTCCCACCATTACATCGTGATTTTCGCGCTTATCTGGCAATGTTGCTGGCGAATAATGGCGTGCGCGGTGTAAGCCGGATACTTACTGAGTTTGTGGAAGAGCATTCTGACAATCCCACTTATCTCTTCGAGCGCATCAGCGAGACTGAAGATCTTGTCAAATGGCTATGGAAAACGAATCACCCGGATGCGATTCAAATTCTGATCCTCGGTGTAAATGGCAAGAAAAAGCACCTGGAATACTTAAGCAAAGCCTGCCAAAAACATCCCGCTGCGGCTATTGCCGCTTATGCTACTTTGCTGGCAATACATGAAGATGCACAGTGGCGCAACGCGCTTGTCAAACTGGTTACCGTCACGCCAGAGTTAGTACGCGACGTCGTTCCCTGGGTTAGTGCTAAAGCGGCAGGCATCTTATCTGAATGTCGTCCTCAGTTAGTCGCTGAAGAATGTGAGTATGCCACTGCGGATATGTTGCCAGAACTGCTTGTCGCTCCACCGTGGGCAATAAATAAGAAAAAGAATGTAATACCCGTATTTGATTTACCGGTACTTCCCATCCCTTCCGTCACTGACATCACACCTGGAATTACAGAGTTAATCAGTCACACTGACATATCCAGATTCAGTGAAATCGCGCAATATCAGTCATCACAGCAAACCTTATTTACCGACCTGCCGCTAATTGAAAAAGAAAGCTGGGAGACATCTTTCATTCCTTTTACACCAGAACAACAAATCCTTTGGCAATTAGGTTTTAATGTATGGCTGCATTGCGAAGATGACTTACATGAAAAAAAATACATACCGCAAAGCGCTGTTGATGCCTTGTTGCGCTTTGATTTTCCAGCACTAAAAGCTGAGTTTGCGAAATATCACAACAATGCCAACAAAAGCTGGAATTTATCTGCGCTTTGTTACTTACCGGGACAACAGGCGATTTCATTTCTCAACCAAATAATCATTGAGGAGCGATATTCAGGTGAGAAAGAGATTCTGGCAGTTTTTGGTAGTACGGCCATTCCTGCGTTTATGACCTGCTTGCAACGAGATCATCAACGACTGTGGATATTCACCCTCTTTATTGGGGCCAGTGAACTAGCCTTACCAATGGCGCAGCGGTTACAGAAAAAAATGGCTTACAAGGATGCCGTTAATTGGCTGGCAAATAACCCGCGCCATGCCGCCGCCGGGCTACTGCCTTTGGCGCTGGGCAAACCGTGCCAAAATCGGGAATATGCCCGCCAGGCGCTCCGCCTGCTAGTGAAATTAAACCAGCGAGAAACGATTGAGAAAATCGCGCAAGGATATAATCAACCTGATGTTTTAGCTGCGCTGGCAACATTATTTGATAGCGATCCTCTGGAAGAATATCCCGCAAAAATCGCCCCACTGCCCGGCTTTTATCAGTTCACCTTATGGCGCAGACCACGGCTTAAAAGTAACAACCTGCCTCTACCAGATGACGCTATGCGCCACCTGGGCACTATGCTGAGCTTTCCTCGCGACATTACCGCCTACGCTGGGCTGGCGATCATCAAAGAGACCTTCACCCGGGAATCACTGGCTGACTTTGGCTGGGATCTCTACACGGCATGGATGGAAGCTGGCGCTCCCGCAAAAGAAAACTGGGCATTTACCTCGCTGGGGATTTTAGGCAATGACGACACCGCGCGTAAACTAACCCCGCTTATCCGGGCCTGGCCGGGTGAATCCCAGCATAAACGCGCGGTTTCTGGGCTGGATGTGTTAGCCAGTATCGGTAGCGATATTGCGCTGATGCTGCTTAATGGCATTGCACAAAAGATTAAATTCAAAGCATTACAGGAACATGCCCGCGAGAAAATCAACATAGTTGCTGAAAACCGTGGGCTGACTATGGCTGAACTGGAAGACCGCCTGGCTCCAGATTTAGGGCTTGATAGCAGTGGCTCGCTGATACTTGATTTCGGCCCACGTCAATTTACCGTTGGTTTTGACGAAACCTTAAAACCTGTAGTGCGCGATGCAAACAGCAAACTCCTGAAAGATTTACCTAAGCCCAACCAGAGCGATGATAAAACACTGGCAACTGACGCAGTTAACCTCTTCAAACAGTTGAAAAAAGATGTGCGCGCCATTGCCAGTCAGCAGATTGATCGTCTGGAGCAGGCTATGTGTCAGCGCAGACGCTGGACGGCAAAACAGTTCCGCCTGTTTCTGGTGGAGCATCCGCTGGTACGTCACTTAACCCGACGGCTGTTATGGGGGGTTTATAACGATGAAAACGCCCTTATTACCTGTTTTCGCGTGGCAGAAGACAGCACTTACAGCGATGTGCAGGATGAGCTATTCACGCTGCCAGCAGGAAACATCGGTATTCCGCATGTGCTGGAAATCTCCCCTGAATCCGCCGCTGCATTCAGGCAAATATACATTGATTACGAACTGCTTCCCCCTTTCCAACAGCTTGATCGTGGTTGTTACCACCTTGCGGATAACGAGCGTGATACCCATGAATTGTCACGCTGGGACGGACGTCTCTGCCAGGCCGGACGCATTGTCGGGCTGGAACGCAGAGGCTGGCAACGTCTGGAAGAAAGCGGCAGCGTCTATGCGATGCGCAAATCTACCCCTTATGGCGCTCTCGAACTTGAAACAGAACCTTTTTCATTGATTTATGGCGAAACGGGGTATAGCGACCTGCTGCCTGTCGAAAGCGTAAAAATCACTGCCCCTTATGATCGCTATGGTAAACAATCCTCACCCACTTTCTCCGTGCTCGACGACATCACCGCCAGCGAGCTGATTAACGACATCGAATCACTGTTTGATTAAAAGGAATTAGCAATGAAAACCTATATTTATCAGGACGAAAAATCACATAAATTCTGGGCAGTGGAGCAACAGGGAAACGAGCTGCATATTAGTTGGGGCAAAGTCAGTACCAACGGGCAAAGCCAGGTAAAAAGCTTTGCTGATGCTGCGGCGGCGGAAAAAGCGGAACTGAGGCTGATTGCGGAGAAGGTGAAGAAGGGGTATGTGGGGCAAGCGAAGGATAATTCTTTGCAACCTTCCCAAACGGTAACGGATTCTCTCAAGGTAGCGGCCTTATCCACCATTATTCAGGAACAACCCTTTTGCGTAGCAGAAGCCCGTGTGGCTGACAAAAATACAGATGATGTTTTACCGTGGCTGGCGAAAGATATTGCTGTCGTTTTTCCGCCCGAAGTTGTACACACCACGTTAAGCCATCGCCGCTTTCCCGGAGTTCCTGTTCAGCAAGCAGACAACTTGACCCAGTTACGTCGCTTAGCCTGTAGCGTGTCGCAACGGGATAATAAAACAGCCACATTTGACTTCAGCGCCTGTTCTTTAGTATGGCAAAACACCGTCGCCCAGGCGATCAGTCAGATCGACTGCCTGAAAACAACACAGTTACCATCACCAGTAATGGCTGTACTCACGGCACTTGAAATGAAATGCACAAGATATAAAGTGCGTGAGGATGTTATGGATCAGATCATTCAGGAAGGCGGTCTGGAATATGCTACTGATGTAATAATACACCTTCAACAGATTGATATTGAATGGAATTATGCGAATAATATCATTATTATTCTGCCGTCTGGCATTGCACCTGATAACTTGCAGCAATATTCCAGTTTTGAATTACGCCTACGGAAACATTTATCACTGGCGGAAGAGTCTCTCTGGCAAAAATGTGCGCAAAAACTTATTGCCGCAATTCCACATATTCCAGAATGGCGGCAACCATTAATTGCTTTGTTATTACCCGAAAAACCAGAAATTGCACATGAAATTGCCCAGCGTCTACTGGGGAAAAAAAATTACCCTCGCTTGAGTGGCTAAAAATAGTGGCGACTGATGAGCACATTCTTGCCTCATTAGAAAAATATCACGAGCCATATGCCATTTTTGATGATTACTATTGTGGTGCGATATTGTCAGCCACCGTATTACAGGAGCAAGGTGTTGCAGCCCTGCCCCGATTTGCTCCCTATGCCGCAAGTGACTACTGCGCAGATGTATTGCGTCATATCAATCATCCGTTCGCATTAACACTGCTCATACGTGTAGCCGGGCATACTAAACGCTGTCACGATCGAATGACGAAAGCCTGCGCTGCGTTCCCACACGCAGCACTGGCAGCACTGGCGGAACTTCTAGTGCAAAAAGAAGAGAATAGTTGGCGCATTATGCTAATGACGATGCTTATCTCGCAACCAGCACTGGCAGAACAGGTCATTCCCTGGCTTTCGACACCCGCAGCTGCAATGCTGAAATCATGCCAGCAACAACTGACACAGCCCTCAAACCATGCCTGCGCCGATATGTTGCCTGCCGTATTAGTCTCCCCTCCCTGGCTTTCGAAAAAGAAAAAATCGACGATTCCGGTGTTGGATTTAGCACCGCTCAAACTCAAATCCATATGCACAATAACCGACACAGAAGCAAAAGAGTTTCAAACTCATTGGGACTGGGAATCGCATAAGCCAGGTGAAGGTGCTAAAGATTTCCTTTACTCGCTGGGGTATCGCCGCTGGGATTTTGACACATATAAATATATCGGCGCTTCTGACTCGGCAATTGACGCATGGGAACGTGAGGACTTCGCTACACTCATCCAAATATTTAAAGCCCACCATGCACCGTATCAGGGGGAGTGGCATCTCAACTCACTTCCCTTTTTACCTATGCAAAAAGCGATTAAACTATGGGAGTTTCTCAGCAAAGAGCCGCATACCGCGGTAAAACCTGTCATGCTTTATTTGCGACTGGCAGGTATGAGTGGTTTTCTACACTCGTTTTCACGCTACCCTCAAGAAGGTTTTGCGGTTGCTAATTATTTTGCCGCAACGGAACTGGCTCCTGCCGTCGCCCGCGCCTTTAACAAACTCAAAACTCTACGACAAGACGCCCGCACCTGGCTGCTGAAATATCCGGAACATGCCATTACCGGCCTGTTGCCTGCGGCACTCGGCAAAGCTGGTGAAGCCCAGGATAACGCCCGCGCCGCCTTACGTATGTTGATTGAAAGTGGTTATCCGTCATTACTGCAAGAAATCGCCCAGCGTTATAACCAGCCGGAAGTAACCGATGCGGTGAACGCTCTACTTGCGCTCGATCCCTTAGATAATCACCCGACTAAAATCCCGACACTTCCGGCCTTTTATCAGCCATCGCTCTGGACACGCCCGGTATTAAAAGCAAACGCCCAATCACTGCCAGATAGCGCCCTCTTCCACCTCGGTAAAATGCTCCGCTTCCCTCAGGAAGATACTCTGTATCCGGGGTTATTACAGGTGAAAGACGCCTGTACTGCCGACTCACTGGCTGAGTTTGCCTGGGATCTGTTTACCGCCTGGCAGACCGCTGGCGTGCCGTCGAAAGAGAGCTGGGCGTTCACTGCATTAGGTGTTCTCGGTAACGATGACACCGCCCGCAAACTGACGCCATTAATCCGCGCCTGGCCTGGTGAATCCCAGCATAAACGTGCCACCGTCGGGCTTGATATCCTCGCCGCTATCGGCAGCGATATCGCCCTGATGCAGCTTAACGGCATTGCTCAGAAACTGAAATTCAAAGCATTACAGGAGCGGGCAAAAGAAAAAATTGCCGACATTGCCGAAAGCCGCGAACTCACAGTGGCAGAACTTGAAGATCGCTTAGCGCCCGATCTCGGTCTGGATGATAACGGTTCGCTGCTGCTGGATTTCGGGCCACGGCAGTTCACCGTCAGCTTTGATGAAACCTTAAAACCGTTTGTGCGTGATGCTTCCGGCAGCCGCCTGAAAGACTTGCCTAAACCGAACAAAAGCGATGATGAAACTCAAGCGAACGATGCAGTTAACCGCTACAAACTGCTGAAAAAAGATGCGCGTACCGTTGCCGCCCAGCAGGTGGCAAGGCTGGAATCCGCCATGTGCCTGCGCCGCCGCTGGTCGCCGGAAAACTTCCAGCTATTCCTGGTTGAGCATCCGCTGGTTCGCCACTTAACCCGCCGTCTGATTTGGGGCGTTTATAGCACCGAAAACGAGCTACTGGCCTGTTTCCGGGTGGCAGAAGATAACAGCTACAGCACCGCTGACGATGATCTTTTCACCCTGCCGGAAGGCGATATCTCTGTTGGCATTCCTCACGTTCTGGAAATATCACCCACGGATGCTGCCGCCTTTGGTCAGCTTTTTGCCGACTACGAACTGCTACCGCCGTTCCGCCAGCTCGACCGTAACAGTTACGCCCTGACAGAAACCGAGCGCAATGCCAGCGAACTAACCCGCTGGGCAGGCAGAAAATGCCCGAGCGGTCGGGTTATGGGGCTGTCGAATAAAGGCTGGGTGCGTGGTGAACCGCAAGACGGAGGCTGGATCGGCTGGATGATCAAACCTCTGGGCCGCTGGTCATTAATCATGGAAATCGATGAAGGATTTGCAGTTGGTATGTCGCCAGCCGAACTCAGTGCCGAGCAACTCTTAAGCAAGCTGTGGCTATGGGAAGGCAAAGCAGAAAGCTATGGCTGGGGGAGTCATTCAACACAGGAAGCGCAGTTCTCCGCACTCGATGACATCACCGCCAGCGAGTTGATTAATGATATTGAAGCCCTGTTTGAATAAGGAAAGAACATGGACAAGGAATTACCGTGGCTGGCGGATAACGCCCAACTGGAACTGAAATATAAAAAAGGCAAAACACCACTCAGCCATCGCAATTGGCCGGGCGAACCAGTGCCTGTTATCACTGAAAGCCTCATCCAGACACTGGGTGATAAATTGCTACACATTGCTGAGAAGAAAAAAAACATTGTCTGGCGTTATGAAAATTTTTCACTGGAGTGGCAGTCGGCCATTACGCAAGCCATCAACTTGATCGGCGAGCACAAACCCTCAATTCCGGCCCGGACAATGGCGGCGCTAGCCTGTATCGCGCAAAATGACAGCCAACAGTTGCTCGACGAAATCGTCCAACAAGAGGGGCTGGAATATGCGACTGAGGTGGTGATTGCACGCCAGTTTATTGCGCGGTGTTATGAGAGCGATCCTCTGGTAGTAACATTGCAGTATCAGAAGGAGGACTATGGCTATGGCTATGGTTATGGTTATGGTTATCGCTCAGAAACCTATAACGAATTCGATCTCCGACTACGTAAGCATCTCTCTCTGGCAGAGGAAAGCTGCTGGCAGCGTTGCGCCGACAAACTCATTGCCGCACTGCCAGGACTACCCCAAGTTCGCCGTCCTTTTATTGCACTCATCCTCCCGGAGAAACCAGAAATCGCCAATGAGTTGGTAGGCCTTGAATGCCCGCGGACTCATTTTCATTCTAAGGAGTGGTTAAAAGTTGTTGCTAATGACCCCAGAGCGGTGAGAAAACTCGAACGCTACTGGAGCCAGGATATATTTAGCGATCGCGAAGCCAGCTACATGTCGCATGAAAACCACTTCGGCTACGCGGCCTGCGCCGCCCTTTTGCGCGAACAAGGAATTGCAGCCGTTCCACGCCTCGCGATGTATGCCCATAAAGAAGATTGCGGTAGCCTGCTGGTACAAATTAACCATCCGCAAGTTATTCGCATCTTGCTGTTAGTTGCCGATAAAAACAAACCCAGCCTGCAGCGTGTGGCTAAATACAGTAAAAACTTTCCCCATGCGACGCTCGCCGCACTGGCAGAACTACTGGCGTTAAAAGCCCCCCCTACGCGCCCTGGTTATCCTATCATCGAAGACAAAAAGCTGCCTGCACAGCAAAAAGCACGTGATGAATACTGGCATACGCTGTTACAAACGCTGATGGCATCGCAGCCACAACTGGCAGAAGAGGTGATGCCGTGGTTAAGTACTCAAGCCCAGGCAGTGGTGAATAGTTATTTATCGGCATCGCCAAAACCGGTTATTGATAGCACCGATAACAGCAGTCTGCCTGAAATCCTCGTTTCACCACCATGGCGTGGCAGGAAAAAGACTTCCATAACTCACTTTTCGCTACCTGAACTTACGCTTGTACCGCAAGCGTACAGGTCGTCCCAGGAACACTGGACGCAGGAACAGCAAACTACAATCAGCCATTTTAGCGCCATGCCTTTTGACGAACGTCTCGCTAGCAGAGGAACCGATACCTTCTTGCGGGAATTAGGTTTTGAAGATCACAGGTGGAAGTTTAATGAGTTTATTCTCAAAGGACAATTGGATGCTCTGGATACCGATCAACTAGAGACACATACTTCAGTAGGAAGATTGCTCAATTATCAGGCAAAACAGAATGAAAATAAACACTACCGGGAAGAGGCCGCCAGCGCATTACTGGCACAAGATAGTGTTGCGTTGATGGAGGGGTGGCGAACTTTCCAACGCAAATTTAATTACACTGATGAAAAGCGTTGGGGAGTATGGAACCTGTATCTTATCGCGCAAATGCCGCGCGAAATGGCGGTATCGTGCTGGCAACAAATTGTCGCGGCTGATTTTCATTACACCGGGGTAGAATATCTGTTAAGTGTCCTGGGTACCGATGCTTTGCCCGGATTAATCACCGCCTTTGCCCGACATCCCAAAGAGATATTTCCGCTGCTGATTCATTTTGGCGCAACAGAACTGGCGCTGCCCGTTGCCCGCGTCTGGCATCGTTTTGCGGGCCAGCGTAATCTGGCTCGCCAGTGGATTTTACAATGGCCGGAGCATACGGCTACGGCGCTGATCCCATTAATCTTTGCCAGGTCTGGCGATAACAGCGAAGCGGCACTCAATGCTCTGCGTTTACTGTATGAACAAGGACATGGCGAATTGCTACAAACTGTAGCCAATCGTTGGCAGCGTACAGATGTATGGCCTGCCCTGGAGCAATTACTTAAACAGAGTCCAATAGAGATTTACCCAGCACGCATTCCAAAAGCTCCTGATTTCTGGCATCCGACAATGTGGTCCAGACCACGACTTATAAATAATAATCAACCTGTTACTGATGATGCTCTGGAAATTATCGGCGAAATGCTGCGCTTTACCCAGGGCGGACGTTTTTATTGTGGGCTGGAACAACTGAAAACGTTCTGCCAGCCACAAACGCTGGCCGCTTTTGCCTGGGATCTCTTCACCGCCTGGCAACAGGCTGGCGCCCCCGCAAAAGACAACTGGGCTTTTTTGGCGTTAAGTCTCTTTGGTGACGAAAGCACGGCTCGGGATCTGACAACACAGATCCTCGCCTGGCCACAGGAAGGCAAATCTGCCCGTGCCGTCAGTGGCCTGAACATACTTACCCTGATGAATAATGATATGGCGCTGATACAGCTGCATCATATATCGCAACGGGCGAAATCCCGTCCCTTACGTGATAACGCGGCGGAATTTCTTCAGGTGGTCGCAGAAAATCGTGGACTAAGCCAGGAAGAGTTAGCGGACAGATTAGTCCCAACACTGGGCCTGGATGATCCGCAGGCGTTGATATTTGATTTTGGACCCCGGCAGTTTACCGTTCGCTTCGATGAAAACCTCAACCCGGTTATCTTTGATCAGCAAAACGTTCGCCAGAAAAGTGTTCCCCGGTTGCGCGCCGATGACGATCAACTGAAAGCGCCCGAGGCACTGGCCCGACTAAAAGGGCTAAAAAAAGATGCCACTCAGGTGAGCAAAAACCTGCTCCCGCGTCTTGAAACTGCCCTACGCACCACCCGACGCTGGTCGCTGGCAGATTTTCATTCTCTGTTTGTTAATCATCCCTTTACTCGCCTGGTTACTCAGCGATTAATATGGGCGGTTTATCCGGCAAATGAACCGCGTCGTTTACTCAACGCCTTTCGTGTGGCCGCTGAGGGGGAGTTCTGCAACGCACAAGATGAGCCAATTGACCTGCCTGCGGATGCTCTGATTGGCATTGCCCACCCGTTAGAAATGACAGCAGAAATGCGCAGTGAATTTGCACAGGTTTTTGCCGATTACGAAATTATGCCGCCTTTTCGCCAGTTGATGCGGCGCACAGTGCTGCTCACACCTGACGAGTCAGCCAGTAACAGCCTGACTCGCTGGGAAGGTAAATCCGCAACCGTTGGGCAACTTATGGGAATGCGATACAAAGGCTGGGAGTCAGGTTTTGAGGACGCATGTGTCTATGACCTGGGCGAGTATCGGCTGGTCCTTAAGTTTTCACCCGGTTTTAACCACTACAGTGCTGATAGCAAAGCGCTAATGAGCTTCCGTTCTCTTCGAGTGTACCGTGACAATAAATCTGTCACTTTTGCCGAACTCGATACGTTTGATTTGAGTGAAGCGTTAAGCGCACCTGACGTCATTTTCCATTAAAACACAGCGGGCAGTGATGCGACTGCCCGTTATCAACACGACTTACCACCGGGAAAAGCGATGATCGTGCAAAAAGAGCTGGTCGCTACTTATGATTATGAAGTCCCTGTACCTGAAGATCCGTTTTCCTTCAGACTTGAGATCCATAAATGCTCTGAATTATTTACAGGTTCCGTCTATCGACAGGAACGATTCCGGCTACGTCCAACATTTCATCAACGTGATCGAGAGGATGTCGACCCGCTAATAAATGATGCGTTGATTTATATAAGAGATGAATTTATTGATGAGCGAAAATTACGAGGTGAATCACCAGAAACGGTAATAGCCATTTTTAATCGTGAACTACAGAATATATTCAACCAAGAAATAGAATAATATACTCTAAATAATTCAAGTTGCAGGAAGGCGATAAGCGAGTGAATCCCCAGGAGCTTACTAAAGTAAGTGACTGGAGTGAACGACAAATCCGCATGGAGCGGATTTGAACGCTACTTGTAGCGGCCCCGTAAGGGGTGAGGTCCATGGATGGGCCGAATAACCCGCAGCCGCAGCATATGCAACTTGAAGTATGGCGAGTATAGCTTTATTAAAGGGGGAAACGGTATTCCCCCTTAGATGCGTTTCGATTTGCCAGCTACTTCAACAAATCAATCAACCGTAACAGAGCCACTAATAACTCCAGTACGGCAATGAGCACAGTTAACTTTTGTGTCAGCGTGTCCATCCGCTCTCCTTATTAAGGAGCGCAACACCAGGACCTTACCCTTACACTGCCTGTCGATACTGGTTTACGTATGTTGAGTCGCCATGTTGCACTCCGGATCAGAGCACCACCTGCGGCACCACCCGTCCGGTAGCCAGGACTTGAAATTGGTTCGATCCGGCGCAACTTCCCAACAGTCAGGATTATAAATCTCATTATCTTAATTGCAACGGGGTCCGTAGGTCGTTATAATTCGTTCGTTGGGGCGCCATGTTGCATAATCAGTAACTTAACGTCAAAGTTGTAAATAAAAGAACCTGCCTCACCAGCAGGTTTTTTTATTTTCCGCGATCTGGTTTCCAGATATTTTTCGCCAATAGCCACCATAAATATTCACATCCCAGCCAAATGGTACGTTGATTATAAAATCGATGAATTAATAAATAAGAAAAAAGTTATCGGGTGAATTAATGGAAGCAATAATCATTTTATTAAAGGGGGAAGCGGTATTTTCCCCCTTAGATGCGTTTCAATTTGCCCGTTACTTCAACAAATCAATCAACCGTAACAGAGCCACTAATAACTCCAGTACGGCAATGAGCACGGTTAACTTTTGTGTCAGCGTGTCCATCCGCTCTCCTTATTAAGGAGCGCAACACCAGCATCTTACCCTTACACTGCCTGTCGATACTGGTTTACGTATGTTGGACCACGATGTTGCACTCCGGATCAGGGCACTACCTGCGGCACCACCCGTCCGGTAGCCAGGACTTGAAATTGGTTCGATCCGGCGCAACCTCCCAACTGTCAGGATTATAAATCTCATTATCTTAATTGCAACGGGGTCCAGCGGTGGTTATAATTCGTTCGTTGGAACACGATGTTGCACAATCAGCAAGTTATCGTCAAAGTAGTAAATAAAAGAACCTGCCTCACCAGCAGGTTTTTTTATTTACTGTGATCTGCTTTCCAGATATTTTCCGCTCAAACAACTAATGCGCCAAACATTTATTGCGCGTAAAATATCGTTTATTTGATTAATACATTTCAGGGATGAATATATGTCACCGCAGAATAATCATCTGCAGCGTCCGCCTGCCGCTGTGTTATACGCCGATGAACTGGCAAAATTAAAGCAAAATGATAACGCACCTTGCCCGCCCGGTTGGCAGTTAAGTTTGCCTGCGGCCCGTTCTTTTATTCTTGGCGATAGCGCGCAAAATATCAGCCGTAAAGTCGTGATTAGTCCCTCCGCTGTCGAACGCATGTTAGTCACTCTTGCTACCGGGCGCGGTTTGATGTTGGTGGGGGAACCTGGCACCGCAAAATCTCTCCTGTCTGAATTACTGGCAACCGCTATTAGCGGCGATGCTGGGTTAACTATCCAGGGCGGCGCATCTACCACCGAAGATCAAATCAAGTACGGCTGGAACTACGCCCTGCTTATTAATCATGGTCCGTCAACGGAAGCGCTGGTCCCTGCCCCGCTCTACCAGGGAATGCGCGACGGCAAAATTGTCCGTTTTGAAGAGATAACGCGTACACCACTGGAAGTACAAGACTGTCTGTTAGGTATGCTTTCTGACAGGGTTATGACGGTGCCGGAACTCACTGGTGAAGCCAGTCAGCTCTATGCGCGGGAAGGCTTTAATATTATTGCCACCGCCAATACCCGCGATCGCGGCGTTAATGAAATGAGCGCGGCACTAAAACGTCGATTCGATTTTGAAACTGTCTTTCCGATTATGGATTTCGCCCAGGAGCTGGAACTGATCGCCAGTGCTTCGGCGCGTTTGTTGGCCCATAGCGGTATTCCGCATAAAGTGCCTGACGCGGTACTTGAGTTACTGGTCCGCACCTTCCGCGATCTGCGTGCCAACGGCGAAAAGAAAACGTCAATGGATACACTGACAGCGATTATGTCCACCGCTGAAGCCGTGAACGTGGCCCACGCTGTGGGCGTCCGCGCCTGGTTTTTAGCGAATCGCGCGGGGGAGCCAGCCGACCTGGTGGACTGTATTGCCGGAACCATCGTCAAAGATAACGAAGAAGATCGCGCACGTCTGCGCCGTTACTTCGAACAACGTGTCGCTACACATAAAGAAGCTCACTGGCAGGCTTATTATCAAGCTCGCCACCGCCTGCCGTGAGGAAAGATGCATGAGCGAGCCGTTAATTGTCGGCATCCGGCATCATAGTCCGGCCTGCGCCCGGCTGGTGAAATCGTTAATCGAAAGCCAGCGGCCACGATACGTGTTGATTGAAGGCCCGGCTGATTTTAATGACCGGGTAGACGAACTGTTGTTAGCCCACCAGCTTCCGGTAGCTATTTACAGTTATTGCCAGTATCAGGACGGTGCGGCCCCCGGGCGTGGTGCCTGGACGCCATTTGCTGAATTTTCGCCGGAGTGGCAGGCGCTACAAGCCGCACGTCGTATTCAGGCACAAACTTACTTCATCGATTTGCCTTGCTGGGCGCAAAGTGAAGAAGAGGATGATTCGCCTGATATGCAAGAGGAAAGCCAGGCCTTTCTGCTGCGTGCCACCCGCATGGATAACAGCGACACCTTGTGGGATCACTTGTTCGAAGATGAAAGCCAGCAAACTATATTACCCTCTGCACTGGCGCACTATTTTGCACAACTGCGGGGCGACGCCTCCGGCGATGCACTCAATCGTCAGCGCGAAGCCTTTATGGCCCGCTGGATTGCATGGGCGATGCAGCAAAATAATGGCGACGTATTAGTCGTCTGCGGAGGCTGGCACGCTCCGGCACTTGCAAAAATGTGGCGCGAATGCCCACAAGAAATTAACAAGCCAGAATTGCTCTCACAGGATGATGCCGTTACAGGTTGCTATCTCACGCCATACAGTGAAAAGCGCCTTGATGTGCTGGCAGGATACCTTTCAGGAATGCCTGCCCCGGTCTGGCAAAACTGGTGCTGGCGGTGGGGCTTGCAGCAGGCAGGTGAACAACTACTAAAAACGGTTCTTACCCGTTTGCGCCAGCACAAATTGCCTGCTTCAACCGCGGATATGGCTGCCGCTCATTTACATGCGATGGCGCTGGCACAGTTGCGCGGTCATACACTACCGTTACGCGCTGACTGGCTGGATGCCATAGCAGGCTCGCTGATTAAAGAAGCCTTGAATGCGCCGTTGCCGTGGAGCTATCGCGGCGTTATTCATCCCGATACCGATCCGATACTGGTAACGTTGATAGACACATTAGCAGGTGACGGATTCGGTAAACTTGCCCCCTCGACGCCACAGCCACCTCTGCCAAAAGATGTCACCTGCGAACTGGAACGTACCGGAATCTCTCTTCCGGCGGAGCTTACCTTAAATCGCTTTACCCCCGATGGACTGGCGCAAAGTCAGGTGCTACATCAGTTGGTAATACTGGAGATTCCCGGCATTGTGCGCGAGCAAGGAAGTACACTGACGCTGGCGGGCAACGGTGAAGAACGCTGGACATTAACCCAGCCACTTAGCCAACATGCGGCATTGATTGAAGCCGCCTGCTTTGGTGCCACACTCCAGGAGGCCGCACGCAATAAATTAGAAGCCGATATGCTGGACGCGGGTGGAATCAGCGGCATCACCACATGTCTTAGCCAGGCCGCGTTAGCGGGTCTGGCGTCCTTCAGTCAGCAATTACTGGAACAACTCACATTATTAATCGCCAAGGAAAATCAGTTTGCCGAAATGGGCCTGGCGCTGGAAGTGCTTTACGCCTTGTGGCAGCTCGATGAAATCAGCGGTATGCAAGGCGCGCAGATATTACAGACGACGTTATACGCGGCTATCGATCGCACACTGTGGCTATGTGAATCCAACGGCAGGCCGGATGAGAAGGAGTTTCACGCTCACCTGCATAGCTGGCAGGCGCTTTGCCATATCCTGCGCGATCTAAATAGCGGCGTTAATTTACCCGGCGTTTCGCTTTCTGCGGCGGTAGCCTTACTGGAACGTCGCAGTCAGGCGATTCATGCCCCAGCGCTGGATCGCGGTGCGGCCCTTGGCGCGCTGATGCGTCTGGAACATCCCAACGCCAGTGCCGAAGCGGCGCTGACGATGCTGGCACAATTATCCCCGGCACAATCTGGCGAGGCGCTGCACGGTTTGCTGGCATTAGCCCGCCATCAACTGGCCAGTCAGCCTGCATTTATCGCCGGTTTCAGCAGCCATTTGAATCAACTGAGTGACGTCGATTTTATTAACGCCCTGCCCGATTTGCGCGCGGCGATGGCCTGGCTACCGCCACGAGAACGCGGGACGCTGGCGCATCAGGTGCTTGAGCATTACCAGCTCGCTCAGCTTCCCGTTTCGGCGCTGCAAATGCCGTTGCATTGCCCACCGCAAGCCATTGCACATCATCAACAACTCGAACAGCAGGCACTGGCATCACTGCAACACTGGGGAGTTTTCCATGTCTGAACTGAACGATCTTCTGACCACTCGTGAGCTACAACGCTGGCGATTAATTCTTGGCGAAGCGGCAGAAACGACGCTTTGTGGGCTGGATGACAACGCCCGGCGGATAGACCACGCGCTGGAGTGGCTGTACGGGCGCGACCCTGAACGGCTCCAGCGTGGTGAACGCTCCGGTGGATTAGGTGGCTCAAATCTCACCACCCCTGATTGGATCAACAGTATTCACACGCTGTTTCCGCAACAGGTGATTGAGCGGCTGGAAAGCGATGCTGTACTGCGCTATGGCATTGAAGATGTAGTGACAAATCTCGACGTGCTGGAACGTATGCAGCCCTCTGAAAGCCTGTTACGCGCCGTTTTGCACACCAAACATCTGATGAATCCCGAAGTGCTGGCTGCCGCCCGCCGGATAGTGCGCCAGGTTGTTGAAGAAATTATGGCGCGACTGGCAAAGGAAGTTCGTCAGGCTTTTTCTGGTGTCCGCGATCGTCGTCGCCGCTCATTTATTCCACTGGCGCGTAATTTCGATTTCAAAAGTACCCTGCGAGCCAACCTGCAACACTGGCATCCGCAACACGGCAAGTTGTATATCGAATCCCCCCGCTTTAACAGTCGCATTAAGCGCCATAGCGAACAATGGCAGCTGGTGTTACTGGTTGATCAAAGCGGATCGATGGTTGACTCGGTGATCCACTCAGCGGTGATGGCGGCCTGTTTATGGCAGTTACCCGGCATTCGTACCCATCTGGTCGCTTTTGACACTAACGTCGTCGATCTCACTGCCGACGTTGCCGATCCGGTAGAGTTATTAATGAAAGTACAATTGGGCGGCGGGACCAATATCGCCAGTGCCGTGGAATATGGTCGGCAACTTATTGAACAACCAGCGAAAAGCGTCATCATACTCGTGAGCGATTTTTATGAAGGGGGTTCATCATCTTTGCTGACGCATCAGGTGAAAAAGTGTGTCCAGAGCGGCATCAAAGTGCTGGGACTGGCAGCGCTCGATAGCACCGCAACACCTTGCTACGACCGCGACACAGCCCAGGCGCTGGTAAATGTCGGCGCACAAATAGCCGCGATGACGCCGGGCGAACTGGCTTCCTGGCTGGCGGAGAATCTTCAGTCATGAATTCACTACGTCCGGAATTATTAGAACTAACACCGCAGGCACTGACGGCGTTAAGCAATGCCGGTTTTGTTAAGCGCAGCCTTAAGGAACTGGAAAATGGTAATGTTCCAGAAATCAGCCATGAGAACGGCGCCTTAATCGCCACGTTCAGTGACGGTGTCCGTACCCGGCTGGCGAACAGTCAGGCACTGAAAGAGGCTCAATGCAGCTGCGGGGCCAGCGGCATGTGCCGTCATCGCGTGATGCTGGTGTTAAGTTATCAACGACTTTGTGCCACTGCCCAGCCTACGGAAAAAGAAGAAGAGTGGGATCCGGCAATCTGGCAGGAAGAACTGGCTACCCTGCCCAATACCACGCGTAAACGCGCGCAGGCGCTGGTCGCTAAAGGCATCACCATTGAGTTGTTCTGCACGCCGGGCGAAATTCCCTCTGCCCGCTTACCGATGAGCGATGTGCGTTTTTATTCCCGCAGCAGCATTCGTTTCGCCCGTTGTGATTGTATTGAAGGAACGCTGTGTGAACACGTAGCACTGGCTGTGCAGGCCTTCGTCGAGGCCAAAAATCAACAAGCAGAATTTACTCATTTGATCTGGCAGATGCACAGTGAACACGTCACATCATCTGACGATCCGTTTTCCAGCGACGAAGGTAAAGCATGTCGTCAATATGTTCAGCAATTAAGTCAGGCATTATGGCTGGGCGGGATCAGCCAACCGTCAATCCACTACGAGGCCGCTTTCAGCCGCGCGCAGCAAGCGGCGGAACGCTGCAACTGGCGTTGGGTAAGTGAATCACTACGACAGCTACGGGCAAGCGTTGATGCCTTCCACGCCCGCGCCAGCTACTATCATGCCGGAAAATGCTTGTGCCAGCTTGCGGCGTTAACCAGTCGCTTGAACAGTGCACAAGAGATGGCGCGACGTGACAGTGTCGGTGAAGTACCGCCCATACCGTGGCGCACGGTCATTGGCGCAGGCATTGCTGGCGAAGCAAAGCTTGATCATTTGCGGCTGGTGTCACTAGGTATGCGTTGCTGGCAGGATAATGAGCGGTATGGTTTACGCATCTGGTTCACCGATCCCGACACCGGCAGTATTTTGCATCTTTCGCGCAGTTGGCCGAGAAGTGAACAGGATAACTCTCCAGCGGCAAAACGGCGGCTGTTTAGTTTTCAGGCTGGCGCGCTGGCGGGTGGGCAAATTGTTTCACAAGCAGCAAAACGCAGTGCTGATGGCGAGTTGCTGTTAGCTACCCGCAACCGCTTAAGCAGTGTTGTTCCGCTGTCGCCTGATGCCTGGCAAATGTTGAGCGCACCACTGCGCCAGCCGGGCATTGTGGCTTTGCGGGAATATTTACGCCAACGTCCGCCAGCCGCCATACGACCGCTTAACCAGGTCGATAACTTATTTATTCTGCCAGTAGAAGAGTGCATTTCACTCGGTTGGGACAGCAGTCGGCAGACACTGGATGCGCAGGTAATCAGTGGCGAAGGTGAAGATAATGTGCTGACGTTATCACTGCCAGCTTCAGCCAGTGCGCCCTTTGCTATTGAACGCATGGCAGCTCTGTTACAACAAACAGAAGATCCCGTTAGTCTGGTTTCTGGCTTTGTCAGTTTTGTAGAGGGGCAATTGACACTGGAACCACGGGTGATGATGACAAAAACCCGCGCCTGGGCGCTGGACGCAGAAACTGCGCCTGTGGCACCGCTACCTTCTGCCAGCGTTTTGCCTGTGCCGTCTACCGCTCATCAGTTGCTGATGCGCTGCCAGGCGTTACTTATTCAACTGCTCCATAACGGCTGGCGCTATCAGGAACAGAGTGCTATTGGTCAGGCAGAGTTGCTGGCGAATGACCTCACTGCGGTGGGTTTTTATCGGCTGGCACATGTGTTGGCACAATTTCGTAATACAGAAGGCGAGGCACGGGGAGATGCAATGAATAACTGCGTTTTGCTTTGCGAACAATTATTAACCTTGCTTGAGTAACAAGGACAAATAGTGCTTTTTACAAAGAGTTCTACTCCAGTTCCGGACTGCTCACGCCAAGGTATTAGGCATATCCTATGTGGCCCCTGGTGTGGTCACCAGTTCCTTGATTAAATAAAATGGAGTTTTACATGAAGGCTTTCAATAAGCTGTTTTCCCTTGTTGTTGCATCTGTTCTGGTTTTCTCTCTTGCTGGCTGCGGTGACAAAGAAGAATCGAAGAAATTTAGCGCTAATCTGAACGGTACTGAAATTGCTATTACCTATGTCTACAAAGGTGACAAGGTTCTTAAGCAATCTTCTGAAACCAAAATTCAATTTGCCTCCATTGGTGCAACCACCAAAGAAGATGCCGCCAAGACACTTGAGCCGTTAAGTGCCAAATATAAAAACATCCCTGGCGTTGAAGAAAAATTAACCTTTACCGATACTTATGCTCAGGAAAACGTGACTATCGATATGGAAAAAGTTGATTTTAAAGCCCTGCAGGGTATTTCAGGTATCAACGTTTCTGCTGAAGATGCCAAAAAAGGTATCACTATGGCGCAAATGGAACTGGTGATGAAAGCCGCTGGTTTTAAAGAAGTGAAATAATCTGTCGGCGGCCATGTTTTTCGCATGGCCGCCATGCCCGTCTTAGCTTTTCTTCACATGCTGGCGCGCTGCCAGTCCACGCAAAAAATAACGTAAAAATTGATCGCCGCATTCGCGGAAGTTTTTATGATCCGGTGCACGCATCATCGCCGTAATTTCCGGCATCGAAACGCGGAACTGCTGTTCGGTAAGGATCGCCAGAATATCATCAGTTTTCAGCGAAAACGCGATACGTAATTTTTTCAGCACGATGTTGTTATTAATGCGACGTTCCGGCTCCAGTGCCGGCGCTGACTCATCCTTGCCACGTTTTTCATAAATCAGGCCATTCAGGAATGAAGACAGAACAATGTCCGGACAACGCTGAAACCCTTCTTCGTCTTCTTTGCGTAGCCAGACGGCGATCTGTTCCGCAGTGGCTTCGACATTACCCAGCGCCAGAATGCGCACCAGGTCGTTATTATTGGCTTTCAAAATGTAGCGCACGCTGCGCAGAATATCGTTACTTAGCATGAGGCCTTCAGGTGTTGATGAGGCAAAAAACCATTTTAGCAGTCTTTTACAGGCCAATCGCCTCTTTTAAACTTTTCAGATAGCGGCGGCTGACCGGAACAGTTAAGCCATTACGTAAAATCAACTCGGCCTGGCCGTTATCTTCCAGACGAATCTCCTGTAAATGCGCGAGGTTAACCAGGTACTGACGATGGCAGCGCAGTAGTGGTGTACGGCTCTCCAGGGTGCGCAAAGTCAGTTCGGTAAAACCTTCTTTCCCTTCGTGGCTGGTAACGTAGACACCGCTCATCCGACTGCTGACAAATGCTACATCTCTCATTTGCAGCAAATAAATCCGACTATGCCCCGTACAAGGGATAAATTTCAGCGCCTGTTGATTTTCCGGTAACAGCGAAACATCCTGCTTGCTGCGCTCCTGACGCAAACGCGCCAGCGTTTTCTCCAGCCGCGCTTCATCAATTGGCTTCAGGAGATAATCAAATGCATGTTCTTCAAAGGCTTTAATGGCGTATTCGTCAAACGCGGTGAGAAAAACGATATACGGACGATGTTCCGGGTCGAGCATCCCCACCATTTCCAGACCGCTAATACGCGGCATCTGGATATCGAGAAACAGCACGTCCGGGCGCAGTTTATGCACCGCGCCGATCCCTTCTACAGCGTTTGAACACTCGCCGACAATTTCAATATCACTCTGCTCCTGCAAAAATACGCGCAGGTTCTCCCGTGCTAACGGTTCGTCATCGACAATTAAGACTTTAATCATGCCTCGTCCCTCCATGGTAGTCGTAACGTTATTCGGGTGTAATTATCAGGTTCACAGGCGACGCTTATCCCATAGTCATCGCCAAACCGTTCACGTAAACGCTTATCCACCAGATTCATCCCCAGCCCGCTGGCATTGGTTACCGGTTGATACAAGCCAGCATTGTCTTCGATCTCCAGCATCAAATGTTGCCCCTCACGTCGGGCGCTGATTGCTACTCGCCCTGTATCCAGCAGTTGTGATGTCCCATGTTTAATGGCGTTTTCCACAATCGGTTGCAGGGTAAACGCGGGCAATTGCTGCTGGGATAATTCTTGCGGAATAGCAATGTTGACCTGCAACCGCGACTGGAAGCGCGCCTTTTCAATTTGCAGATAAGCATTCACATGTTCAATTTCGTCGGCGAGAGTAACAAACTCCGAAGGCCGCTTTAAGTTTTTACGGAAAAAAGTGGAAAGATACTGCACCAGCTGACTGGCCTGTTCGCTGTCGCGGCGGATCACCGCTTTAATGGTGTTAAGCGCATTAAACAAAAAATGGGGGTTCACCTGGGCGTGAAGCAGTTTGATCTCTGACTGGGTGAGCATCGCTTTTTGCCGCTCATATTGCCCGGCGAGGATCTGCGCCGAAAGCAATTGCGCAATCCCCTCGCCCAGCGTGCGATTGATTGAACTGAACAAACGGTTTTTGGCTTCATACAATTTGATGGTGCCCATCACCCGCTGATTTTCACCACGCAACGGAATCACCAGCGTCGAACCCAGTTTGCATTGCGGATGCAACGAGCAACGGTAAGGCACTTCGTTGCCATCGGCGTAGACCACTTCACCGGTTTCAATCGCTTTTAAGGTATAAGTCGAAGAAATCGGTTTGCCGGGTAAATGGTGGTCGTCACCAATTCCGGTAAAGGCCAGCAATTTCTCTCGATCGGTAATCGCGACTGCACCAATATCCAGCTCCTGATACAGCACCTGTGCCACTTTCATGCTGTTCACTTCGTTAAACCCCTGGCGCAAAATGCCTTCCGTCGAGGCAGCCACTTTCAGCGCAGTAGCAGAAAAAGCCGAAGTGTATTTTTCAAACATCGCGCGTTTATCGAGCAATATACGCATAAACAGCGCCGCGCCGACGGTATTGGTGACCATCATTGGCGCAGCAATATTACTCACCAGACGCACCGCATCTTCATAAGGTCGGGCGATAGCCAGGATGATCAGCATTTGCACCATTTCAGCGACGAACGTGACGGCACCCGCGGTAATGGGATTAAAGACTTTATCAGTACGCCCGCGACGGATCAGGATGCTGTGTACCAGGCCGCCGAGCAATCCTTCAACGATGGTCGAGATCATGCAACTTAGCGCGGTCATGCCCCCCATCGAATATCGATGTAACCCGCCGGTCAGACCAACCAGCCCACCGACGACTGGACCACCGAGTAAGCCCCCCATTACCGCACCAATCGCACGGGTATTGGCAATAGAATCGTCAATGTGCAGCCCAAACCAGGTGCCCATGATGCAGAAGATGGAAAAGACGATGTAGCAGAGAAATTTATGCGGCAGACGAACCGTGACCTGCATTAACGGTATGAATAATGGCGTTTTACTCATTAACCACGCAATGACTAAAAAAACGCACATCTGCTGAAGCAGCAGCAACACCAGATTAAAATCGTACATACCCGCAAACCACACTTCCCTTTAAAACGCGTAACATACATTGCCTGCGTTTAACTTTCTTTGAACTCTTGCAGAAAAATGAGAATTCGTGAGTACGATCACTCAAAATCGCCTGGCAAAAATAAAATCACCCTATAGATGAACAAAAAACGGGCAAAACTACCTGGTTCGCAAAACTGCGTCTAAAGTTAAACTGGGACCTCGCGAGCAAGGGTGAGACGATGGCGCTTTACACAATTGGTGAAGTGGCGTTGCTTTGTGATATTAACCCTGTCACGTTACGCGCGTGGCAGAGGCGTTACGGATTGCTGAAACCGCAACGGACAGACGGCGGTCATCGGCTGTTCAATGATGCCGATATTGACCGGATCCGCGAGATCAAACGCTGGATCGACAACGGCGTGCAGGTCAGCAAAGTTAAAATGCTGCTCAGTAATGAAAATGTTGATGTGCAGAACGGCTGGCGCGATCAGCAAGAAACATTACTGACTTACCTGCAAAGCGGCAATCTGCATAGCCTGCGAACGTGGATCAAAGAGCGCGGTCAGGATTACCCCGCCCAGACACTCACCACGCACCTGTTTATTCCTCTGCGCCGACGACTTCAGTGCCAACAACCGACTCTCCAGGCGCTGCTGGCGATCCTCGACGGCGTACTGATCAACTACATCGCCATTTGTCTGGCTTCGGCACGTAAAAAACAAGGTAAAGATGCGCTGGTGGTTGGCTGGAATATTCAGGATACCACCCGTCTGTGGCTAGAGGGCTGGATTGCCAGTCAACAAGGATGGCGCATTGATGTCCTCGCCCACTCGCTCAATCAACTACGCCCTGAACTGTTCGAAGGCCGTACATTGCTGGTGTGGTGCGGTGAAAATCGAACCTCTGCCCAACAGCAGCAACTTACCAGTTGGCAGGAACAAGGCCATGATATTTTCCCACTCGGCATTTAATGATTCGTTAACAAATGCGCTTTACTGTACAATCCTTTCGTTAACATAAGGAGTGCATTATGCGCATAGCTAAAATTGGGGTCATCGCCCTGTTCCTTTTTATGGCGTTAGGCGGAATTGGTGGCGTCATGCTCGCAGGTTATACCTTTATTTTGCGTGCTGGCTAAGCGCCTGCACCAGCCTTTCAAACAGGCGGTCTGCGATGATCGCCGCCAGTGCCACCAGTAACGCCCCCTGGATCACATACGCGGTATTAAATCCGCTAAGCCCGATGATGATGGGCGTACCCAGCGTGCTGGCCCCTACCGTTGAGGCGATCGTCGCCGTACCAATGTTGATAATCACCGAAGTTCGCACACCCGCCAGAATCACCGGAGCCGCCAGCGGTAGCTCGACCTTACGCAGTTGCTGTCCACGGCTCATTCCCATACCCTTAGCAACTTCTGTCACGCTGGCATCAATCGCTCCCAGCCCGGCAAGTGTCGCCTGCAGGACGGGCAGCACACCGTACAGGATCAAGGCGATAATCGCCGGTTGCAGACCAAACCCCATCACCGGAACAGCAATCGCCAGCACCGCGACAGGCGGAAAAGTCTGCCCAACGGCAGCGATAGTTTCTACCAGTGGGCGAAATTCCGCGCCCCACGGTCGAGTGACGGCAATTCCGGCACCAACGCCAATGATCACAGCAAACAAACTCGAAATTCCCACCAGCCAGAAATGGGCCAGCGCCAGGACGGCAAAACTTTCTTGCTGATAAACGGGTCGTGGCAGTTGTGGGAACAAGGCAGCAAACAGCGGCTGGCTGTAAGGCAGCCAGAAAATCAGCGCCACAAACAGAGCAATGAGCCAGAACAGCGGATCGCGCAACATCTTCATACGCTTACGCCTCCACCAGCAGATCCTGAAAATGCAGCGTACCGCAAGGCTGGCCCTGCGTGTTCACCACCGGCAGCACTTCGCATCCCCGCGCGACAAACAGGGAGAGCGCATCGCGTAGCGTCATCTCTTCTGCCAGCGCCTCACCTTCAGCCCGCTCTTCGCGACGCACATAATCCGCCACGCTACGTAACGAAAGCAGGCGCACACCCAGTTCACTACGGCCAAAAAACTGGCGGACGAAATCATTCGCCGGACGAGTCAGCATCGCCAGAGGATTACCCTGCTGCACCACTTCACCGTGATCCATCAATACCAGATGTTCTGCCAGCCGTAGCGCCTCATCAATATCATGAGTGACCAGCACAATGGTACGCCCCAGCAAACGGTGAATGCGCGTCATCTCTTGTTGCAACGCACCGCGCGTTACCGGGTCCAGTGCGCCAAAGGGTTCATCCATCAATAAGACTTGCGGATCGGCAGCCAGTGCGCGCGCCACTCCCACACGTTGCTGCTGACCGCCGGAAAGCTGATGCGGATAACGCTCACGCAAATTTGGCTCCAGCCCCAGTAGCGCCATTAATTCGTCAATACGGTCGTCGATCCGCGCCCGAGGCCATTTTTGTAATTGCGGCACAGTGGCAATGTTTTGCGCCACGCTCCAGTGGGGAAACAGGCCAATAGATTGAATGGCATAGCCCATCCGGCGGCGCAACTCCAGCACTGGCAGCGAGCGAATTTCTTCTCCGGCAAAGCGGATCACTCCGCTGTCATGCTCTACCAGACGGTTGATCATTTTCAATGTGGTGGATTTACCGGAGCCTGATGTACCAATCAGCACCGAAAAACTCCCCTCCTGAAAATTGAGATTGAGATCGTTAACGGCTTTTTGTGTGCCGAACAGTTTGCTGACATGGCTAAATTCAATCATTACGTTTCACCTTCAGCAGTGCGATAAACAGATCGAACAGTGCGTCGATCAGCACCGCCAGTACGATTACCGGGATCACCCCCAGCAACACTAAATCAATGGCACTGCTTAGCAGCCCCTGGAAAACCAGCGCACCAAAACCGCCTGCGCCGATTAACGCCGCAATCACCGCCATGCCGACGGTTTGCACCATCACCACCCGCAGGCTGCGCAGAAATACCGGTAACGCCAGCGGTAACTGAACATGCAGGAATCGCTGCGCCCCGCTCATGCCCATCGCTCTGGCGCTCTCCAGCACATCGCGCGGGATCTGGTTCAAGCCGACTACCACACCGCGCACCAGCGGCAGCAAGGCATAGAGCACCAGCGCAATCAGTGCGGGTGTCATTCCGGTTCCTGCTATGCCGAGCTTACCCAGCCACGGAAAGGCCGTAACCAGCGCGGCAAGCGGCGCAATCAACAGGCCAAAGAGCGCCACCGAAGGCACGGTCTGAATGACATTCAGCAGAGAAAAAATCGCCCCCTGCCGCGCAGTGGAAAAGTAGCACCAGACGCCCAGCGGCACACCAATCACTAACGCAGGCAGCACCGCACCAAACAGCAACGTCAGATGTTGCGCCAGCGCGTCATTAAATACATCCTGACGGTTGGCGTATTCTTTCATTAGCGAGAGATCGTTAAGCGCGCCGGAATACAGCAACCACAGCGGAATAATGGCAATCTGCATATGCAACAACCAGCGCCACAGCGGATGCGTGGAGATTCGGCGGATGGCATCGCTACAGGCCAGCAATGCCAGCGCCGCAGCCAGCCAGAAACCACTGCCGAGGCTGGTACGCGCCAGCGCACTGCCATTTTGCGCCAGTTGTGTCGCCGCCTTTCCCGCGCCCCACACCAGCAATATGAAGACGAATTGCGCCAGAATGAGTGCAAAAATGCTGCCTTTTTTACCGGGAATAAAACAGGCGGTCAGCCAGGCGCAACCAACGCCCACCAGCATCCAGATCGTTTGCGGCCACAGCTGCCAGAGATGACGCCCCTCACCCGAGACTAAACGATTAGGCGCGTAACTGATAAACGGCAGCGCCGCTGCGATTGCCGTCAGCAACAGTAGCAGCGCCAGAACAGGATTAATACGGAAATAAGTCACGGGAAATTACTTCGTCCACCCTTTTTGTTTCAGGTAGTCGGCAGCCACTTTTTTGGCATCCAGTCCTTCCACAGCAATGCTGGCATTCAGTTGCTGCAATGTTTTTGCATCGAGGCTGGCGAAGACTGGCTGTAGCCACTGTGCCATTTGCGGATACTCCTTCAACACCGATTCACGCACCACTGGTGCAGGCGCGTAGATAGGTTGCACGCCTTGCGGATCGCTTAAGGTTTGCAGCCCCAGCGCCGCGACCGGGCCGTCGGTGCCGTAAGCCATCGCCGCATTAACGCCGGATGTTTGCTGGGCAGCAGCTTTGATTGTCACCGCAGTGTCGCCACCGGCCAGTGACAGCAACTGATCCTGACTGAGCTTAAAGCCATAGGCTTTTTCAAAAGCGGGTAAGGCATCGGCGCGTTCGATAAACTCTGCTGAGGCCGCCAGTTTGAAGGTGCCACCGTCTTTCAGATAACGACTCAGGTCGGCAAGCGAAGTGAGTTTGTTTTTCTCTGCAACATCCTGACGCACGGCGATGGTCCAGGTGTTATTTGCAGGCGCAGGCGTCAGCCAGATTAACTTGTTTTGTTCTGCATCGAGCTTTTTGACTTTCTCGTAGCCTTGCCCGGCATTTTTCCACGCCGCATCGTTTTCATCTTTAAAGAAAAACGCGCCATTGCCGGTATATTCCGGATAGATATCCAGTTCACCGGAAGTAATCGCCCCGCGCACCACCGGCGTGGTTCCCAACTGGACTTTATTCACCGTCGGTACGCCGTGGCTTTCCAGCACTTGCAAAATAATGTTGCCGAGTAGCGCGCCTTCGGTATCGATTTTCGAACCGACTTTAACGGGGGAAGCCGCCTGTAGCGGCAGGCTCACGGCTGCCAACAAAACCAGTGAACCTGCCCAGAGCTTTGAGAGTGGCATGATGCTTTCCTCATTCTTTTACTGTTGTTTTCAGCGAATTAAGAGAAAAGCATAGTTGATAATGGCGGGGTTAGCCTGAGCGGAAGGATTCAGTTGCAGAATCAGATAAATACTTAAAGGGCATATTTTGCCCGGCGTTTCTTGCCGGATGCGGCGTAAACGCCTTATCCGGCCTACAAACAGCGAAAATTCAAGAGGTTAAAAACCCGCGAAGGCCTGATAAGCGCAACGCATCAGGCAAAGGGCGCAGACGTCGCGCCCTTACTAAAGCATTACAGCAACTCAAACTCGCCTTTCTTAACGCGTGCGGAATCAGTGCCGATAAAGACATTGAACTTGCCAGGCTCGGCGTCATATTTCATCTGTTGATTCCAGAACTTCAGCGCCTCGATATCAATCGGGAAGCTGACGGTCTGAGTTTCGCCCGGTTTCAGGGTGATTTTCTCAAAGCCTTTCAGCTGCTTCACCGGGCGACTCATGGAAGCCGTCACATCCTGCAAGTACATCTGCACTACCGTCGCCCCTTCGCGCTTACCGGTGTTCGTCACCTGCACACTGGCGGTCACTTTGCCGTCACGCTTCATGGTCGGCGCAGAAAGTTTCACATCAGAGACGGTGAAGGTGGTATAGCTCAGACCATAGCCGAACGGATACAGCGCCCCGTTAGCTTCATCAAAATAACGCGAAGTGTATTTGTTCGGCTTGTCGGCATTATACGGCCGACCGGTATTCAGATGGCTGTAGTACACCGGGATCTGCCCGACAGAACGCGGGAAGGACATCGGCAGCTTGCCCGACGGGTTGTAATCGCCAAACAACACATCGGCAATCGCATTACCGCCTTCAGTCCCCGCAAACCAGGTTTCCAGAATCGCATCAGCCTGCTGATCTTCTTTCACCAGCGCCAGTGGACGTCCGTTCATCAGCACCAGCACCAGCGGTTTACCGGTGGCTTTCAGCGCCGCAATCAAGTCACGTTGGCTTTGCGGAATAGTAATATCGGTACGGCTGGAAGCCTCGTGCGCCATCCCCTGAGCTTCACCGACCACAGCCACCACCACATCAGATTGTTTCGCGGTTTGCACCGCTTCATCAATCATCTCTTGGGGCGAACGCGGATCGACTTTGACCGCCTCTTCATACTGATTCAGGAAATCGATAATGCCTTTGTCACTGGTAACGTTCGCCCCTTTGGCGTACAGCACTTTACCGTTTTCACCGACGGCATTTTTAATCCCGGTCAGTACGGTCACGGATTGATCGGCAACACCGGCTGCGGACCAGCTGCCCATCACGTCACGTTTGCTGTCCGCCAGTGGCCCAACCACCGCAATGGTGGCTGATTTTTTCAGCGGTAACGTTTCGAGACGGTTTTTCAGCAACACCAGGCTTTCGCGTGCCACTTCACGCGCTTCTTTGCGGTGCAGGCGGCTTTCAGCATTAGTATCCACCGGGTCAGACTCTTTCGGTCCAAGGTGGCTGTATGGGTCGTTGAACAGCCCCATATCATATTTGACGTTCAGCACGTGGCGGGCAGCGTCGTCCAGCTCTTCCATCGTCACTTTGCCGGATTTGATCAACCCAGGCAGATACTTCGAGTAATACTCATCGCTCATACTCATGTTGATGCCGGATTTCAGCGCCACGCGCACCGCATCTTCCGGGTCTGCCGCCGTGCCATGTTTAATCAGCTCTTTGATTGCGCCATGATCGGAAACGGTAATGCCTTTAAAGCCCCACTGATCGCGCAGCACATCTTTCAGCAGCCAGGAGTCGGAAGTTGCTGGCGTGCCATTCAGCGAGTTCAGCGCCACCATTACCGCACCGCTGCCTGCATCCAGCCCCGCTTTGTACGGCGGCATATAGTCGTTAAACAGGCGCTGCGGACTCATATCGACGGTGTTGTACTCTTTACCGCCTTCTACCGCGCCGTAAGCGGCAAAGTGTTTGACGCTGGTCATCACCGAGTAGCGATCTGCCGGGCTTTTACCCTGCATCGCTTCCACCATAGTCTTACCCATAATCGAAGTGAGATACGTATCTTCCCCAAAACCTTCGGAAGCACGTCCCCAGCGCGGATCGCGCGAGACATCGACCATCGGTGCCCAGGTCATATTCAGGCCATCATCTGCCGCTTCATAAGCAGAGACACGTCCGACCGTTTTCACCGCATCAAGATTAAAAGAAGAGGCCAGACCGAGGCTAATCGGGAACACCGTGCGTTGACCGTGCAGCACATCGTAAGCAAAGAAGAGAGGAATTTTCAGGCGGCTCAGTTCCATCACCTGATCCTGCATGGCGCGGATATCCTGACGGGTTACGGTGTTGAAAATCGCTCCAACCTGCCCGTCTTTGATCATCTCGCGGATCGCCTCTTTCGGGTTATCCGGGCCGACGCTGATTAAGCGCAGCTGACCAATTTTCTCATCAACTGTCATTTTCTTGAGCAGTTCGGTGACGAACGCATCACGCGCTTCAGGCGTTAATGGATGGTTACCGAATAAATCATCCGCCAGTGCTGGTTGCAGGGCCAGACTCACCGCGATACCTACTGAACATAGCCATTTCATATGGATTATTCTTCCTCTGTTGCCCGACGAGGCAGCGAAAATGGTGCAAAAACCGTAGTTTGCCATAAGCATGATGGAGAGAGAAAAAGAATGCTCAGTTTATTGTCTGAATTTTCAAAATATTCACTCGCTGAATTGTCATACAAGGCGCTATGCTAGTTTGTGATATTTTTTCGCCACCACAAGGAGTGGAAAATGTCTTCCATGACAACAACTGATAATAAAGCCTTTTTGAATGAACTTGCCCGTCTGGTCGGTCATTCACACCTGCTCACCGATCCCGCAAAAACGGCCCGCTATCGCAAGGGCTTCCGTTCTGGTCAAGGCGACGCGCTGGCTGTCGTTTTCCCTGGCTCACTACTGGAATTGTGGCGGGTGCTGAAAGCCTGCGTCACCGCCGACAAAATTATTCTGATGCAGGCTGCTAATACCGGCCTGACCGAAGGCTCGACGCCAAACGGTAACGACTATGATCGCGATATCGTGATCATCAGCACCCTGCGTCTCGACAAACTACATGTTCTCGGCAAAGGCGAACAAGTGCTGGCCTATCCGGGCACCACACTCTATTCGCTGGAAAAAGCCCTCAAACCGCTGGGACGCGAACCGCACTCAGTGATTGGATCATCGTGTATAGGCGCATCAGTCATCGGCGGTATTTGTAACAACTCCGGCGGCTCGCTGGTGCAGCGTGGCCCGGCGTATACCGAAATGTCGTTATTCGCGCGTATAAATGAAGACGGCAAACTGACGCTGGTGAACCATCTGGGGATTGATCTCGGCGAAACGCCGGAGCAGATCCTTAGCAAGCTGGATGACGATCGCATCAAAGATGACGATGTGCGCCACGATGGTCGTCACGCCCACGATTATGACTATGTCCACCGCGTTCGTGATATTGAAGCCGACACACCAGCACGTTATAACGCCGACCCGGATCGCCTGTTTGAATCCTCCGGTTGCGCCGGTAAACTGGCCGTCTTTGCGGTACGTCTTGATACCTTCGAAGCAGAAAAAAATCAGCAGGTGTTTTATATCGGCACCAACCAGCCGGAAGTACTGACCGAAATCCGCCGTCATATTCTGGCTAATTTCGAAAATCTGCCAGTTGCCGGGGAATATATGCACCGGGATATCTACGATATTGCGGAAAAATACGGCAAAGACACCTTCCTGATGATTGATAAGTTAGGCACCGATAAGATGCCGTTCTTCTTTAATCTCAAGGGACGTACCGATGCGATGCTGGAGAAAGTGAAATTCTTCCGTCCGCATTTTACCGACCGTGCGATGCAAAAATTCGGTCACTTGTTCCCCAGCCATTTACCACCGCGCATGAAAAGCTGGCGCGATAAATATGAACATCATCTGCTGTTAAAAATGGCGGGCGATGGCGTCGGCGAAGCTAAATCGTGGCTGGTGGATTATTTCAAACAGGCCGAGGGCGATTTCTTTGTCTGTACGCCGGAAGAAGGCAGCAAAGCGTTTTTACACCGTTTCGCCGCTGCGGGCGCAGCAATTCGTTATCAGGCCGTGCATTCCGATGAAGTCGAAGACATTCTGGCGCTGGATATCGCTCTGCGGCGTAACGACACCGAGTGGTATGAGCATTTACCGCCGGAGATCGACTGCCAGCTGGTGCACAAGCTCTATTACGGCCATTTTATGTGCTATGTCTTCCATCAGGATTACATCGTTAAAAAAGGCGTGGATGTGCATGCGTTGAAAGAACAGATGCTGGAACTGCTACAGCAGCGCGGCGCGCAATACCCTGCCGAGCATAACGTCGGTCATTTGTATAAAGCACCGGAGACGTTGCAGAAGTTCTATCGCGAGAACGATCCGACCAACAGCATGAATCCGGGGATCGGTAAAACCAGTAAGCGGAAAAACTGGCAGGAAGTGGAGTAAATACGGCTGGATGCCTGATGCAGACGTAGGCCTGATAAGATGCGTAAGCATCGCATCAGGCATCGTGCACCGAATGCCGGATGCGGCGTGAACGCCTTATCCTGCCTACGGACGCGTCACGTTTGTAGGCCTGATAAGATGCGCAAGCATCGCATCAGGCATTGTGCTCCGAATGCCGGATGCGGCGTAAACGCCTTATCCTGCCTACCCTTAATCGTTCTGCGCCGTCTGCCCCGCCGCCGCCATCTGAGCAGCTTTTTGTTTTTTATAGCTCAACGCTGCTGCCGGAACAGGCATCACTTTACCGGTTTCAATCCAGGTACGCAGGCGGCTGGCATCGGCAAAATGGGTATATTTGCCAAACGCATCCATCACTACCAGCGCCACCGGTTTATTATTGATAACCGTGCGCATCACCAGACAATGGCCCGCCGCATTGGTAAAACCGGTTTTGGTTAACTGAATATTCCAGTTATCGCGATACACCAGATGGTTAGTATTGCGGAACGGCAGCGTATACGTCGGGTTAGAGAAGGTTGCCATATCTTCCCTGGTAGTACTTAACTGACCAATCAACGGATATTGTTTGCTGGCAATGAGCAGTTTGGTTAAATCACGAGCGGTTGAAACGTTATGCACCGACAATCCGGTCGGTTCAACAAAGCGCGTGTTGTTCATTCCGAGCGATTTCGCTTTCGCATTCATCGCCTTAATAAATGCTTTGTAACCACCGGGATAATGGTGCGCAAGGCTTGCCGCCGCGCGGTTTTCTGAAGACATCAGCGCCAGCAACAGCATATCTTTACGGCTGATTTCGCTGTTCAGTCGTACGCGCGAATAGACCCCTTTCATCTCCGGCGTCTGGCTGATATCCACTTTCAGTTTTTCATCCAGCGGCAATCGTGCATCCAGCACAACCATCGCGGTCATTAATTTACTGATAGACGCAATCGGACGCACCAAATCCGGGTGGTTCGAATAGATCACTTTGTTGGTATTCAGATCAACAATCATCGCGCTACCGGAGGCAATTTCCGGTTGTGAAGCGGTGGTAGCGGCTGCCGTTTTCGCAACGGCCTGCGGCGCAAAAGGCACAGCCAGCATCAGGGCCAGGCTAAATAAAGAAACTCGAAATTTCGGCATGATGAGCATTCAGATAGTGGTTCACGCGCACAGGTTGCGCACCGCCGGAGTAAGGATTTACTGAGGCTAGCGACGCCATCATAACGAGCAAAAAGTGCGATCGTCAAAGGAGAATCGTGAGGAAATGCTGCATTGCTGACATTTACGCCAGCAATGCAACACAAAGGAACTTTCTAGAACAAACGATAACCGTAGCCCCATAGTATAACGGTAAGGGCGAGCAGCACTTCCAGTACCAGCACGCCAATCGCCAGCGTCGAACTGGAGAAGCTAAGGCCTTCCTCTTTGTTGATATTCAGGAAGCTTGGAATACCGAGGTAAAGCAGGTAGCCGGTGTAAAACAGCGCCACCGTGCCGACCAGCGCACACAACCAGACCAGCGGATAAAGCGCCACCAGACCGCTTAAAAACAGCGGAGTTGCAACGTAGCCCGCAAAGACCATGCAGTGCGCAAGTGACGGACGCTGCGGATAATTGCGCGCCATCCACCAGATGACCCGCCCCATCACCGCGACCCCAGCCAGCATAACGCCATAAAACAAGACGGCCAGCGCCAGTCCGGTGAACCAGGATAACTTCAGGATAGTGCCATCGCCAAAATTCCAGCCAATTTGCGTGGTGCCAATGAAGGCGCAAATCACCGGAATTGCCGCCATCAGCAAAACGTGGTGGGTGTAGTGATGAGAAATCGTTTCGTTTTCGCGATTAATCACCTGCATTTCACGATCGGGATGGGAAAACAGTCCCCAGACATGGCTCATACCGCCCCCTTGTTGTGAGTTCATGAACCTGACAGTTCAAGTATAAGTCAGCTTGTGATTATTTTTTGTGCATTCATAGAATTTGCACCGTCTGATGAGCGTCCTTTTTCAGCGTGAATGATTCACAGGGTGTATGCTTACAGGCAACCAAAGGGAGACAGACGGGCCTATGGATCTCAATACACTCATCTCACAATATGGTTATGCTGCGCTGGTGCTCGGAAGTCTGGCGGAAGGTGAAACCGTGACGTTGCTGGGAGGCGTTGCGGCACATCAGGGGTTATTAAAGTTCCCGCTGGTGGTACTTTCTGTAGCGCTTGGCGGCATGATTGGCGACCAGGTGCTTTATCTGTGCGGGCGGCGGTTTGGTGGCAAGCTGTTACGCCGCTTCTCTAAGCATCAGGATAAAATTGAGCGGGCGCAGAAACTTATCCAGCGCCATCCGTATCTGTTTGTCATTGGTACGCGTTTTATGTATGGCTTTCGGGTCATTGGCCCGACGCTGATTGGTGCCAGCCAGCTGCCGCCGAAAATCTTTCTGCCGCTGAATATTCTCGGCGCATTTGCCTGGGCGTTGATTTTTACCACTATCGGTTATGCTGGTGGTCAGGTGATTGCGCCGTGGTTGCACAATCTCGACCAGCATTTGAAGCACTGGGTCTGGTTGATTCTGGTCGTGGTTCTGGTGGTTGGCGTGCGCTGGTGGCTGAAACGGCGCGGGAAGAAAAAGCCGGATGATCAGGCGTAAAACCATTGCCTCGGATAAGGCGGTTTGCGCCGCATCCGACATCCGTCGCACTATGCCTGATGCGACGCTTGCACGTCTTATCATGCCTACCAAATATTACCCATTGAAATAACCACGCACCTCACAGTGCTATTCTGGGTTGAACTGCGGATTCGCCAGCATAAAGCCACCATCGACAATTAACGACTGCCCGGTGGTGTAATTTGCGCCTTCAGAGCATAACCACGCCACCAGGCTGGCAATCTCATGCGTTGCGCCGAAACGCCGCAGGGGAATCGAAGGCTCCGCGTCGGGCTTCACGTCGCCGTCATCCAAGCCATTCATTGGCGTGGCGATAGCCCCAGGCGCGACTGCATTCACCAAAATCTTATGCCTGACCAGCTCAAGCGCCATCGCTTTGGTTAGCCCACCGAGTGCATGTTTAGCGGCAGTATAGGCGCTGGCATCCGGCAGCGGCGTATGTTCATGTACCGACGTAATGTTGATGATGCGACCGCCCTGCCCTTGTTTCACCATCTGGCGGGCCGCAATTTGCGAGCATAAAAATGCACCATCAACATCAACGGTAAAAATCTTGCGCCACTCATCGAAAGCCATATCAAGAAACGGCGCTTTGGTCATTGTGCCCGCATTATTCACGAGCACATCGATGCGCCCCAGCCGTTGAATAAGTTTCTCCAGCGCCAGTGCCCCCTCTGGCAGTTTACCGAGATCCAGCTGCACCATCTCCGCACGTACGCCGTGGCTTACCACCTCACGCGCGGTATCTTTTGCCCCTTCTTCATCTGAGTGCCAGGTAATACCAATATCAAACCCCTGCTGCGCCAGTAATAACGCGCACTCTTTGCCGATCCCCGAATCGGAGGCGGTAATAATCGCGACCTGTGCCATCGAGTTCTCCACTTAACGCTGAATAAACGTTAAGTATAGAAGGCGTATATCATCAGCGTTTGTAACCCCCGCCCAACGCACCAGTGAGTTGAATGGAGGCATCCAGCCACTGCCCTTGCAATAACAGGCCATTGGCACGCTCACGCAGCGCCGGGATTCTGGCTTCGCTGACGCGGGAACCGGCAATGATGCCCGCGTTAAAGCGCGCCTGTGCAAGACCTACCACACGTAAGGCATCGCGTTCAATTTGCGCCTGATGCAGGTTTTTCTCGGCCAATGTCTGAACCTGACTGGCAGCCCGCGCCACATCATTCACCGCTTCAACCACCGCTTTGTTGTAGCTGGCGATCGACAAGTTGCTTTCGGCTTTCGCGATATCCAGATTGGCGTTAAGACGACCGCTATCAAAAATGGGTAGTGTCAGGCCTGCCGTAACGCCCATTTGCTGCGCGGAATGACGGAACAGGTCGCTTAAGTGCAATGAATCCTGTTGCAGGAAGGCCATCAGGTTGATGTCAGGGTAAAATGCCGCTTTTGCCGCATCAATGGTGCTTAACGATGACTCAACGTACCAATGCGCTGCCTGCAAATCTGCCCGCCGTGCCAGCAATGAATACCCCAGTTCATCTGGAAGCTGACTTGCCACTTTCGGCAACTCAACCGGTTTAAGCTTCAATGACTTTATCTGGTGATTTGTAAGTGCGCTTAACCGTGCCTCAATAATTTTCATTTTTCCCACGACATCGTTGAGCTGCTGCCGGGTCTTGCTGGCATTAATATCGGTTTCCACACCTTCAACTGAAGAAGTAATCCCGTTCTGATATAGCTGGCGATCGGTCGCGATAATGGTGTTCTGCTCTTTTTCGATTTGCTGCAAAACAGTGTTTAACGCTGCCTGGGTTTGCCACTCCCAGTAAAGGCGGGCAACGCTGCCAGCCAGCAATTGGCGGGTTTGCTCGCGTTCCGCCGCCCGTGCTTTAACTGTACCCAGGCGAGCAGTAACCTCCGCCCGATTCTTTCCCCAAATATCAAGATGCCAGCCCGCCGTTAAGCCAAAAGTACCATTGGTGTACCACGGACCGGTCGTACCTGCGGCAGGATCGTTCAGAGCAAACGGCCCCATTAGCCCTTCTGCCGACATTTTTTGCCGCTCCATATCCGCAGAAAAATCGATCTGAGGGCCATCCTGAGTGGCAACTGCCTTCGCCTGGGCTTCAGCCAGCTGAATGCGCTGTTCAGCCACCTGCATATCCGGTGCGTTCTGCAGTGCATTGTTAATTAATGAAGTAAGTTGATTATCGTGATACTCCAGCCACCATTGGCTGTCTGGCCAACCATTTTTCAGCGCCGTGGGTAATGCGGTGTCAACTTGCGCAGCGGGTGTTTGCTGGCTTAACGCCTGGCGGGTTTCATGCATAGGCGCACACCCGGCCAGCATCAGTAACAGAGGAAAACAGGCGATGGCTGGGTAAAAGGAATCACGATTCATGGAGGAATAGTCAGGTAAGAAAAGGTGCGCGGAGATTACCGTGTGATGCAATATATTTTTTAGTTTCGCGTGGCAATACATCAGTGGCAATAAAACGACATATTCAGAAAAATATACAGTAAGTGAATGATATTCTCCGATTTATCTTAATCACTTATGAGTAAAGGCAAAGGGCTTCGTTTTTTCCTATACTTATTCGACACTCACAAATAAAGGAACGCCAATGAAAATTATACTCTGGGCTGTATTGATTATTTTCCTGATTGGACTACTGGTGGTGACTGGCGTATTTAAGATGATATTTTAAAATTAATTAACGTCATCAGATCCGAAAATAACGAGAATATTTCAGTCTCTCATCCTGTTGCGCTCCTGTCATGTACATTGCTTCATATAATCACTAGCGCAAGGAGCGCGCAGGGGGCGACCAGTCGCCGCCGCCCCCTGCACCCCCGGGCTCTGGCGAACATAATCGCCGCTGCGCGGTGCCCTCGGCTTATCCCTTACGGCTACCGGGTCGGGCGCGAGGTAACATATATGGACGCTCCCGGAATGCAATGCTTTCTTCAGTTATGTAATAAAA
>NZ_VNXE01000078.1:0-99501 GCF_009820115.1 Escherichia sp. HH41S | reverse complement strand
CCGTTATCACTGAGTATCAGTGTGTTATCGCGCAGCTGTAAGCGGATATCCGCAGGCATTTTCCAGCCGGGGCCGAGGCTCCCCACCGGCGCGGGCGTTTTTGTCCGGTAACTGCTGTACGTGCGGGAGAGGATGAACGGCAGCGGGCCGGGCAGGGCAATGTCTGTCTCGCCGGGAAGGACCTTTGCACCGAGCAGGGGATTGACCGGATGGCCGGACGTCACCCCGCCGGGGCACACCGAACAGGCCACGCCGGTGGGGGCACCAATACGTACCCCGGCTGAACCCTGAACAATGCTACCGCCATACTGCGTCATGTCGCCCTGACGCGCCGCCGGTTTTCCGCTCATCTGCTCATCCTTGTTTTATCGGGTTATTTGTCTGCTGACAGGCGAAACCCTACAGATTTATAAGAAAGCCTTAAGTGAGATATCTGTCAGATAAGAACAATTAGGAAAATATTTATATCACCATGATAAATATGTGATTTATTGGGAGGTAACAAACCATCAACATTTTCTGCCCTTTTTCCCATCACCAGGCCATACTGATATTTTTCCTCGCACAAAGGACTCGGCATGAAACTCGTCGGTAGCTACACCAGCCCGTTTGTACGCAAACTTTCTATTCTGTTATTAGAAAAGGGCATAACTTTCGAATTTATTAATGAACTGCCCTATAACGCGGACAACGGCGTGGCGCAATTTAACCCGTTAGGGAAAGTGCCGGTGCTGGTGACCGAAGAGGGCGAATGTTGGTTTGATTCGCCGATCATCGCTGAATATATTGAATTAATGAATGTCGCTCCGGCGATGTTGCCGCGCGATCCGCTGGAGTCGTTGCGGGTGCGCAAAATTGAGGCGCTGGCGGATGGCATTATGGATGCCGGGCTGGTGTCGGTGCGTGAACAGGCACGTCCGGCGGCGCAGCAGTCTGAAGATGAATTGTTACGCCAGCGGGAGAAAATCAACCGCAGCCTGGATGTGCTGGAAGGATATCTGGTCGATGGCACGCTCAAAACCGATATGGTCAACCTGGCGACTATCGCCATTGCCTGCGCCGTTGGATATCTCAATTTCCGCCGCGTTGCGCCAGGCTGGTGTGTCGACCGCCCACACTTAGTCAAACTGGTCGAAAACCTGTTTAGTCGCGAAAGTTTTGCCCGCACCGAACCGCCAAAGGCTTGATGCGCGATATGTCCTCCTGACCCATCTCACGTTACAATCCGTGGTTATGTTAAACGCCCTTCTCCGTGTGAGAGGGCCTTGATCAACCAGGTTTCCTATGACAACCGAAACGCGTTCCCTCTATAGTCAACTTCCGGCTATTGATCGCTTATTGCGCGATAGCTCTTTCCTTTCTTTGCGTGATACCTATGGTCACACCCGCGTGGTGGAGTTGCTGCGTCAGATGCTTGACGAAGCGCGAGAAGTGATTCGTGACAGCCAGACGCTACCCGCGTGGTGTGAAAACTGGGCGCAAGAAGTTGATGCCCGGTTGACGAAAGAGGCGCAAAGCGCGCTGCGTCCGGTGATCAACCTGACGGGAACCGTGCTGCATACCAACCTTGGGCGAGCTTTACAGGCGGAAGCCGCGGTGGAGGCTGTTGCGCAGGCTATGCGTTCGCCAGTAACCCTCGAATACGATCTGGATGACGCCGGACGCGGACATCGCGATCGGGCGCTGGCGCAGCTGCTGTGCCGTATTACGGGGGCGGAAGATGCCTGTATCGTTAATAACAATGCGGCGGCGGTCTTGTTGATGTTGGCGGCCACTGCCAGTGGGAAAGAGGTGGTGGTATCTCGCGGCGAACTGGTGGAGATTGGCGGCGCGTTTCGTATTCCTGATGTCATGCGTCAGGCAGGCTGCACCCTACACGAAGTGGGGACCACCAATCGCACGCACGCTAATGATTATCGCCAGGCGGTGAATGAAAATACTGCGCTGTTGATGAAGGTACATACCAGTAACTACAGCATTCAGGGGTTCACCAAAGCGATAGATGAAGCTGAACTGGTGGCGCTCGGCAAAGAGCTGGATGTTCCCGTAGTGACTGATTTAGGCAGTGGCTCGCTGGTTGATCTTAGCCAGTACGGTTTGCCGAAAGAGCCAATGCCGCAGGAGTTGATTGCGGCGGGTGTCAGTCTGGTGAGCTTCTCCGGCGACAAGCTGTTAGGCGGGCCGCAGGCAGGAATTATTGTTGGTAAAAAAGAGATGATCGCCCGCCTGCAAAGCCACCCGCTGAAGCGTGCATTACGCGCGGATAAAATGACCCTCGCGGCGCTGGAAGCCACGTTGCGTCTTTATCTACACCCTGAAGCACTGAGTGAAAAATTACCGACTCTGCGTCTGCTTACCCGCAGCGCAGAGGTCATTCAAATCCAGGCACAACGTTTACAGGCCCCCCTTGCCGCACATTACGGCGCGGAGTTTGCGGTACAGGTTATGCCATGTCTTTCGCAGATTGGCAGTGGTTCGCTGCCGGTTGATCGCCTGCCGAGCGCGGCATTAACGTTTACACCCCATGATGGACGCGGTAGCCACCTTGAGTCATTAGCCGCCCGCTGGCGTGAATTGCCAGTGCCGGTGATTGGTCGTATTTATGACGGACGATTGTGGCTGGATTTACGCTGCCTTGAAGATGAGCAACGGTTTTTGGAGATGTTGTTGAAATGATTATTGCGACTGCCGGACACGTTGACCACGGCAAAACGACCTTATTGCAGGCGATTACTGGCGTAAATGCCGATCGTCTGCCGGAAGAAAAAAAGCGCGGCATGACCATCGATCTCGGCTATGCCTACTGGCCGCAGCCGGATGGTCGTGTTCCGGGTTTTATCGACGTTCCCGGTCATGAAAAGTTTCTTTCCAACATGCTGGCGGGCGTCGGGGGTATCGATCACGCGCTGTTGGTGGTGGCGTGCGATGACGGCGTGATGGCACAGACTCGTGAGCATCTGGCGATTTTGCAGCTGACCGGTAACCCGATGCTGACAGTGGCGCTGACCAAAGCCGATCGCGTGGACGAAACGCGTGTTGATGAAGTTGAACGCCAGGTAAAGGAGGTGCTGCGGGAATACGGTTTTGCTGAGGCAAAACTGTTTATCACCGCAGCAACCGAAGGCCGGGGAATTGATGCCCTGCGCGAGCATCTGCTTCAGTTACCAGAACGTGAACACGCCAGCCAACATAGTTTCCGCCTCGCGATCGACCGCGCATTTACCGTAAAAGGTGCCGGGCTGGTCGTCACCGGTACGGCGTTAAGCGGGGAAGTGAAGGTAGGCGATTCACTCTGGCTGACTGGTGTAAATAAACCGATGCGCGTGCGTGCGCTGCATGCGCAAAATCAGCCAACAGATGCAGCTCATGCCGGGCAGCGTATTGCGCTTAACATCGCGGGTGATGCGGAAAAAGAACAGATTAACCGTGGGGACTGGTTGCTTGCCGATGCGCCGCCGGAGCCGTTTACGCGGGTGATAGTCGAGCTTCAAACTCATACACCGTTGACCCAGTGGCAGCCGCTGCATATTCACCACGCCGCCAGCCACGTTACGGGACGCGTTTCGCTGCTGGAAGATAACTTTGCCGAGTTGGTGTTCGACACGCCGCTGTGGCTGGCAGATAACGATCGCTTAGTGCTACGCGATATCTCGGCCCGCAACACGCTGGCGGGGGCGCGCGTGGTGATGCTTAACCCGCCGCGTCGCGGTAAGCGTAAGCCGGAATATCTGCAATGGCTGGCGTCTCTTGCACGGGCGCAGAGCGATGCCGATGCGTTAGCTATTCATCTGGAACGCGGAGCGGTTAACCTTGCTGATTTCGCCTGGGCGCGCCAGCTCAACGGCGAAGGGATGCGTGAACTGCTGCAGCAACCGGGCTATATTCAGGCCGGTTACAGCTTGCTGAATGCACCGGTTGCCGCTCGTTGGCAGCGGAAAATTCTCGATACCCTGGCGACTTATCATGAGCAGCATCGCGATGAACCAGGTCCTGGGCGCGAGCGTCTGCGGCGCATGGCGTTGCCAATGGAAGATGAAGCGCTGGTGCTGTTGCTGATTGAAAAGATGCGCGAAAGCGGCGACATCCTCAGTCATCACGGTTGGCTGCATCTGCCGGATCATAAAGCGGGATTCAGCGAAGAGCAGCAGGCTATCTGGCAAAAAGCGGAGCCGCTGTTTGGTGACGAGCCGTGGTGGGTGCGTGACCTGGCAAAAGAGACGGGAATCGACGAGCAGGCAATGCGTTTGACGCTACGCCAGGCGGCCCAACAGGGGATAATCACTGCGATCGTCAAAGATCGTTATTACCGTAACGATCGGATTGTCGAATTTGCCAATATGATCCGCGATCTCGATCAGGAATGTGGTTCAACCTGCGCGGCGGATTTCCGCGATCGCTTAGGCGTAGGCCGAAAGCTGGCAATTCAAATTCTGGAATATTTTGACCGTATTGGCTTTACGCGTCGCCGTGGAAATGATCATTTATTGCGCGACGCATTATTATTTCCAGAAAAATAAGGGAACGATTAATTCATAATAAATATGAATTAATACAAAGTTCTTATTAATGTTAAGGAAGCACGTTATTTGATGAATGTAACGTGCTTTTTATTAAAAATATTTTAATAAACGGTAATGTTGATCATATTTTCAAATGAAAATCCTCAGTAAGCTGCCGGCCCTTTTTTACTCTTTCAGGAGTGTATTATGGCAGCTTCAACCTTTTTTATTCCTTCCGTGAATGTTATCGGCGCTGATTCATTGAATGATGCAATGAATATGATGGCAGATTATGGATTTACCCGTACCTTAATTGTCACCGACAATATGTTAACGAAATTGGGTATGGCGGGTGATGTGCAAAAAGCACTGGAAGAACGCAATATTTTTAGCGTTATTTATGATGGCACCCAGCCTAACCCAACCACGGAAAACGTCGCCGCAGGTTTGAAATTACTTAAAGAAAATAATTGCGATAGCGTAATCTCCCTGGGCGGTGGTTCTCCGCACGACTGTGCAAAAGGTATTGCGTTGGTTGCAGCTAACGGCGGCGATATCCGCGATTATGAAGGCGTTGACCGCTCTGCAAAACCGCAGTTGCCGATGATCGCCATCAACACCACGGCGGGTACGGCATCAGAAATGACCCGTTTTTGCATCATCACCGATGAAGCACGTCACATCAAAATGGCGATTGTGGATAAGCACGTCACTCCGCTGCTTTCTGTCAATGACTCCTCGCTGATGATCGGTATGCCGAAGTCACTGACCGCTGCAACGGGTATGGATGCCTTAACGCACGCTATCGAAGCGTATGTGTCTATTGCCGCCACGCCGATCACCGACGCTTGCGCACTGAAAGCGGTGACTATGATTGCCGAAAACCTGCCCTTAGCCGTTGAAGATGGCAGCAATGAGAAAGCGCGCGAAGCAATGGCTTACGCTCAGTTCCTCGCGGGTATGGCGTTCAACAATGCGTCTCTGGGTTATGTTCATGCGATGGCGCACCAGTTAGGTGGTTTCTACAATCTGCCGCACGGTGTATGTAACGCCGTTCTGCTGCCGCACGTTCAGGTATTCAACAGTAAAGTCGCTGCTGCACGTTTGCGTGACTGCGCTGCCGCGATGGGTGTTAACGTGACAGGTAAAAACGACGCGGAAGGTGCAGAAGCCTGCATCAATGCCATCCGTGAACTGGCGAAGAAAGTGAATATCCCGGCAGGCTTGCGTGACCTGAACGTGAAAGAAGAAGATTTCGCGGTACTGGCGACCAATGCCCTGAAAGATGCCTGCGGCTTTACTAACCCGATTCAGGCAACTCACGAAGAAATTGTGGCGATTTATCGCGCGGCGATGTAATCATCATTCCCACAATGGCTGGCTAATTGTCAGCCATTTTTTCAACTCTCTCAAAATTTGCGATTTTTGAGAGAGTTTTAGTTATCTCTGTAATCCTTGCCCGTAAATTCGTGATAGCCGTCGTAAAGCTATCACCAGCTGGCGAAGATTTCGCCAGTCACGTCTACCCTTGTTATACCTCACACCGCAAGGAGACGATCATGACCAACAATCCCCCTTCAGCACAGATTAAGCCCGGCGAGTATGGCTTCCCCCTCAAGTTAAAAGCCCGCTATGACAACTTTATTGGCGGCGAATGGGTCGCGCCCGCCGACGGCGAGTATTACCAGAACCTGACGCCGGTGACCGGGCAGCTACTGTGCGAAGTGGCGTCTTCGGGTAAACGAGATATCGATCTGGCGCTGGATGCTGCGCATAAAGTGAAAGATAAATGGGCGCATACTTCGGTGCAGGATCGCGCGGCGATTCTGTTTAAGATTGCCGATCGAATGGAGCAAAACCTCGAACTTTTAGCGACGGCTGAAACCTGGGATAACGGCAAACCCATTCGCGAAACCAGTGCTGCTGATGTGCCGCTGGCGATTGACCACTTCCGCTATTTCGCCTCGTGTATTCGGGCGCAGGAAGGCGGTATTAGCGAAGTGGATAGCGAAACCGTGGCTTATCACTTCCACGAACCGTTAGGCGTGGTGGGGCAGATTATCCCGTGGAACTTCCCGCTGTTGATGGCGAGCTGGAAAATGGCTCCCGCGCTGGCGGCGGGCAACTGTGTGGTGCTGAAACCCGCACGTCTTACCCCGCTTTCTGTACTGCTGCTAATGGAAATCGTTGGTGATTTACTGCCGCCGGGCGTGGTGAACGTGGTTAACGGCGCTGGTGGGGAAATTGGCGAATATCTGGCGACCTCGAAACGCATCGCCAAAGTGGCGTTTACCGGCTCAACGGAAGTGGGCCAACAAATTATGCAGTACGCCACGCAAAATATTATTCCGGTAACCCTGGAACTGGGCGGCAAGTCGCCAAATATCTTCTTTGCTGATGTGATGGATGAAGAAGATGCCTTTTTCGATAAAGCGCTGGAAGGCTTTGCACTGTTTGCTTTTAACCAGGGCGAAGTTTGCACCTGTCCAAGCCGTGCTTTAGTGCAGGAGTCTATCTACGAACGCTTTATGGAACGCGCCATCCGCCGTGTCGAAAGCATTCGCAGCGGTAACCCGCTCGACAGCGTGACGCAAATGGGGGCGCAAGTTTCGCACGGGCAACTGGAAACCATCCTCAACTACATTGATATCGGTAAAAAAGAGGGCGCAGACGTGCTCACCGGTGGGCGGCGCAAGCTGCTGGAAGGCGAACTGAAAGACGGCTACTACCTCGAACCGACGATTCTGTTTGGTCAGAATAATATGCGCGTGTTCCAGGAAGAAATTTTTGGTCCGGTGCTGGCGGTAACCACCTTCAAAACGATGGAAGAAGCGCTGGAGCTGGCGAACGACACGCAATATGGTCTGGGGGCTGGTGTCTGGAGCCGCAACGGTAATCTGGCCTATAAGATGGGGCGCGGCATTCAGGCCGGGCGAGTGTGGACCAACTGTTATCACGCTTACCCGGCACATGCGGCGTTTGGTGGCTATAAGCAGTCGGGTATCGGGCGCGAAACCCATAAGATGATGCTTGAGCATTACCAGCAAACCAAGTGCCTGCTGGTGAGTTACTCGGATAAACCGTTGGGGCTGTTCTGATGTAAGAAGCTGGTCGCATCGGGTATTCATTGCCTGATGCGACGTTTGCGCGTTTTACCAATTCAAATGTCTACGTCTTGAATGACTGAATATTGATTGAACTTAATTACGAGTCTCCTCACATCTTTTCAACAAGTTACTGCACACTGTTATTCTTCTTCCGAACGGCATTCCTGAGTCAACTTTATCCCCCTGACGGCCCATATAAATCGCGCTATCGTGATTGTTATTGCTAAATGTGTGTGTATCGTGTGTATAATCATGGAAGGGCAGGGATGTGAAAAGTGCAGACGTGATCGCCATCCTGAAGCAGCATGGCTGGGAACATATTCGAACCCGTGGTAGTCATCATCAGTTCCGCCACCCTGTTCATCCGGGTCTGGTGACGGTTCCGCACCCTAAAAAAGATATTAAGCACGGTACGCTGGCGCAAATTGGGCGTCAGGCTGGTTTAACATTTTAAAATTTCAGGAGGCAATATGTTTTATCCCGCCTATATCCACAGTGATCCTGACGGCAGCGCCAGCGGTTTTTTCCCTGATGTTCCAGGCTGTTATTTTGCTGGTGATACGCTGGACAACGCTTTCCAGGATGCGCGAAGTGCACTGGTCGCGCACTTCGAAACCTTATGCGAGATGAATGAAGAGTTGCCGCTTCCAGGCTCTGTGGAAACACATCTGGTCCAGCGTGCGCAGGACTTTATTGGCGGGCAATGGTTGCTGGTGGATATCAATATGAATCAGTTCGAAGGTCGGGCTGAACGTATCAATATTACGATGCCGAAAAGATTACTGAACAAGATTGATACCTACGTGCGCAATAACCCAGACTACGCCAACAGAAGTGCGTTTCTGGCGGAAGCTGCCCGGCGTGTATTGCCGGGCGTTTAATCTCGCGTTTCGATGGTGAGCGGGCGGACCAGGCTGTACAGCCACAGACCAAAACAAGCGATGGTGCCAATCACCACGGTGAGGAACACACTGACTGACAGGCCTGCAAGCAATCCCGCAGGCAGGGCCAGCAGGCCGTGGATCACGGTGTCGTTCCATCTCACCTGATCGTAGCCAAATATGCCTAAAACGCCGCAAACCAGACCGTAAATCACCATTGGTGTTCCGAGGCCAATCAGCAATAAACGGTAGATAATTGAAGGTTTAATACGCTTTATCTGTACTGTGGATGTTTTACTGGGGTTATTCATTAGTTTGGTCAATAGTTCCATTATTTCAATATGATAAACCTCGACCTGTTGAAAAGCCAGGTAGCACACTTCGGAAAGTATATAAAAAACAATATGTCGTTATATAAATAAGGAAATTGCACTGCATCATGGCATTTCATAATATGCGTTAATTGTTCTTTTTTATATTCTCTGAGGGAAATATGTTCCTGGACTATTTTGCACTGGGAGTGCTTATTTTTGTATTTCTGGTGATATTCTATGGGATTATTATTTTACATGATATTCCCTACCTGATTGCTAAAAAACGTAATCATCCTCATGCCGACGCCATTCATGTTGCTGGTTGGGTGAGTCTTTTTACGCTGCATGTTATCTGGCCATTTTTGTGGATTTGGGCCACGCTTTATCGCCCGGAGCGGGGATGGGGAATGCAAAACCATGACTCCTCCGTTGTGCAACTACAACAGCGTATTGCCGGGCTGGAGAAACAGCTCGCCGACATCAAATCCTCTTCTGCCGAGTAATACTTATGGATTTACTGATTATTTTGACCTATGTGGCTTTCACATGGGCAATGTTTAAGATCTTCAAAATTCCTGTAAATAAATGGACCATTCCCACCGCGGCCCTGGGTGGCATATTTATTGTCAGCGGTCTAATTCTGTTAATGAACTATAACCATCCGTATACCTTTAAAGCGCAAAAAGCGGTTATTTCTATTCCTGTTGTCCCGCAGGTGACAGGCGTGGTGATCGAAGTGACGGACAAGAAAAATACGCTGATTAAAAAAGGTGAGGTGCTATTTCGACTGGACCCGACGCGTTATCAGGCGCGGGTGGATCGGCTGATGGCGGATATCGTTACCGCAGAACATAAACAGCGGGCGTTGGGCGCAGAGTTAGATGAGATGGCGGCGAATACTCAGCAGGCAAAGGCCACGCGGGATAAATTCGCTAAAGAGTACCAGCGTTACGCACGCGGCAGCCAGGCGAAAGTAAACCCGTTTTCAGAACGCGATATTGATGTGGCGCGGCAAAATTATCTGGCGCAGGAAGCCTCCGTAAAGTCATCGGCGGCGGAACAAAAACAGATCCAGAGCCAGCTGGATAGCCTGGTGTTGGGTGAACATTCTCAAATCGCCAGCCTGAAAGCGCAGCTCGCGGAAGCAAAATATAACCTTGAGCAGACGATAGTGCGTGCGCCGAGCGATGGTTATGTGACCCAAGTGCTGATTCGTCCGGGTACCTATGCCGCATCGCTGCCGCTACGTCCTGTGATGGTGTTTATACCCGATCAGAAACGACAAATTGTGGCGCAGTTCCGTCAGAACTCCTTGCTGCGACTGGCTCCCGGCGATGATGCGGAAGTGGTGTTTAATGCTCTGCCAGGTAAGGTATTCAGCGGTAAGCTGGCAGCCATTAGCCCAGCTGTTCCCGGCGGAGCTTATCAGTCGACCGGCACCTTACAGACGTTAAACACAGCACCGGGTTCAGATGGCGTTATCGCGACCATTGAACTGGATGAGCACACTGAGTTGAGCGCTTTACCAGACGGTATTTACGCCCAGGTGGCGGTTTACTCTGATCATTTCAGCCATGTCTCGGTGATGCGCAAAGTGCTGTTACGCATGACCAGTTGGGTGCATTACCTTTATCTCGATCATTAATCTTCGCTTTCCGCCGCTTGTTCAGGCCGCAGTTGCTGCGACTGAGCAAGCTGGTGGCGAATTTCACGCAGCATTTCATCCAGCACATACTGGACCCGCCAGGGCTGGTATTCCCGTTTACGGAAGATAGCCACCAGATCCAGCCACCATTCATACGGTTGCTGAAAGCAGGGCACCAGCGTGCCGTCTTGCAGGTCGCTCTGCACACTTTTGTCTGGCGCAAACACAATCCCCAGGTGATTTCGTGCCAGCTCCAGCGCCGATTGCGTGTTGTCGCAAACGTAATTTCCCTTCACGCGATAATCCCGCACCTCTTTACTCCCGGCGACGTTGAAGCGCCAGATATTCGCGTCGTCGATCATCATCGAGTCGATCAAAATACAGGAGTGATGTTCGAGTTCGTCAGGACGGCTAATGGGATGTTTCTCAAGATAGCGCTGACTGGCATAAGCGGTTACGGCATATTGCGTAATAAAACTGGCAACCAGCGATTCATCTTTTGGTGGAGCATAGCTGATTAAAACATCACAATCATCGGGAAATTCGACACCTTCATAAAAGGCATTACGCTCAAGATTGCAGGTTTTTAGCGATAAGGTGATATCACCGATATCTTTAATTTTATCGATAACATGTTTGGATAAATAGGTAATTATGCCGGTTGGGGCGTAGATGGTGACCCGACCACGTTTCTCATGCTTATAATCTGCAATAAAATTATTAAGTTGCTCGTTTCTGTCCAGCATGTCGTTGATGTACGGTAACAGCGCGGTACCAAAAGGTGTGAGCATCAGCTGCCGGGTGGTTCGGTCAAAGACTTTTAAACCTACTTTTGATTCAAAATCAGCAAGATATTTGCTGACGTTGGCCTGTGCGAATCCAAGTACAGTCGCGGCATGGCTGATATTTTCACTGGCAGCGATTACCGAGATAATTTTTAACTCCCGGTACTTAAGTTGTAATTTTGTCATCGCAATAGCCCAATTATATATAATTTTATATATTACTATATAAATATGAATCTTGCACCGGAGAAATTGTAAGCATTATTATGCCGACTCTTTTTTATCTTATTTTAAAATGGAATACCGGACATGTTAATTAACCGCAATATTGTGGCGTTATTTGCGTTGCCTTTTATGGCAAGCGCAACTGCTTCTGAATTATCCATTGGTGCTGGTGCAGCTTATAATGAATCGCCTTATCGTGGTTATAATGAAAATACAAAGGCAATTCCGCTGATTAGTTATGAAGGTGATTCATTTTATGTTCGTCAGACCACGTTAGGTTTTATTCTGTCGCAAAGTGAAAAAAATGAACTTAGCCTGACCGCATCCTGGATGCCGCTGGAATTTGACCTTGCAGATAATGACGATCATGCCATGCAACAGCTTGATAAGCGTGATAGTACGGCTATGGCGGGGGTTGCCTGGTATCACCACGAGCGTTGGGGAACCGTGAAAGCCTCTGCGGCTGCGGACGTTCTGGATAACAGCAACGGCTGGGTGGGGGAGCTATCGGTATTTCACAAAATGCAGATAGGTCGCCTGTCGCTGACACCTGCACTGGGCGTTCTCTATTATGACGAGAATTTCAGTGACTATTACTATGGTATTTCAGAGAGTGAGTCCCGTCGTAGCGGTCTGGCAAGTTATTCCGCGCAGGATGCCTGGGTGCCCTATGTCAGCCTGACGGCAAAATACCCGATAGGAGAGCACATCGTATTGATGGCGAGTGCCGGATACAGCGAGCTGCCGGAAGAGATTACCGACAGCCCGATGATTGATCGTAATGAGAGTTTTACCTTTGTCACCGGCGTGAGCTGGCGTTTTTAATTTACCGGTGGATGTCGGTGCGGCTGGCCTACGCTCTCGCACTGACCTTCAGGCTTGATAAGACGCGTTAAGCGTCGCATCAGGCAATGTGCACCCTACGTTGGATGCGGCGCGAGCGCCTTATCCTACCTACGGATGGCACTGGTTTTCCTCATTCACCCAGATCCGCATTTCGCCTTCACCCCGGTTAGCCCAGCTAAACCACGGGATAAATGTCAGAGTTTGCGGCTGGCGTTTGGCTGGCGCGCTGTCGTAATGCCACAGCGGTTGCTGCTCTGGATTGCTCTGTTCATACCGGTAACCCGGTGCCTGGATTAAGATCTTATGGCGGAACAATCCATTACCTTCAAATGTCGTAAATGGCGCATCGGCGGGCAGCCACAGGTTATGCAGTGACTCGCCGTTGTCGGCCTGTTCCAGGCAATACACCAGCGGGCCGCGCTGAATCGCCACTTTTCCGGCGACGTGACGCACCAGCGGGTTACCGTAAACGCGACGTACCGGCATTGGCAAAGTCAGATTCAGCGTGTCGCCCTCCTGCCATTCGCGGGTAATGTGCAAATACCCTTTACGAATATCCTGCTCGACCTCTTCCCCATTCAATGTAATCTGCGGCTGTGTGCACCAGTCCGGCAGACGTAAAGCCAGCGTATGACGCACCGGCTGGGGCGATTCAACCGCAATTGTCACCTGTTCCTGCCACGGATAGTTTCCGCTAACCCGCAGACGCAGCGTGCCATTTTCTACCGGCACTTCCATGCTGTTTCCTGCGTAGATGTTGATATACAACGCATCTTCACGCGGCGTGTAGAGATAATGACCAATCGAGGTTAGCACGCGGGCGATATTTGGCGGACAACAAGCGCAACCAAACCAACGCTGGCGGATCGGCTTAACGTGATCGTAGATATGGTTGAATTTCAGCGATTTTGGATGTACTTCCAGCGGATTCACATAGAAGAAATGTTTGCCATCCAGCGCCATGCCGCCGAGCACGGTGTTGTACAGTGCGCGCTCCATCACATCGGCATAGTGACTGTCGCCTTCCATTTCCAGCATTCGCCGGGCGAACATCATCAGGCCGATGGAAGCACAGCTTTCGGCGTATACCGTGTCATTCGGCAGATCGTAATCGCTGCTGAACGCTTCGCCGCTGCTTTGTGAGCCAATGCCGCCGGTAATATATAACTGACGCTGGGCCATATTGTTCCACAGCCGCAGGCAGTCCTGACGCTTGCTTTCATCGTGACTTAAACGCGCGAGATGCGCGACGCCGGTCATCAGGTAGACAAAACGTACCGCGTGACCAATGGCGGTTTGCTGCTGTGCGATGGGCAAATGTGCCTGGCTGTAGGCTTTGTCTTTCACCATCCACGCCGGGCCGTAGGTGTGCCAGTGCGAGGTCTGCCCGCGCTTTTCATATTCCTGGTCGTAATAGTGCGGTTGCGCACCACGCTGTTCGACAAAATAGTTCGTCAGCGCCAGGTAGCGCGGCTCTTCGGTCACTTCATACAGGCGCATTAGTGCCAGTTCAATTTCCGGGTGACCAGGATAACCGTGTAACTTACTTTCACCTGGACCAAATACGCTGTCGATATGATCGGCCAGACGGCAAACCACTTCCAGCAAGCGCCGCTTGCCCGTGGCCTGGAAGAAGGCGACTCCGGCTTCAATCAGATGACCGGCGCAGTAAAGTTCATGACACTCCGCCAGATTGCTCCAGCGTTCTTCGGGCGCTTTTACCGTAAAGTAAGTATTGAGATAGCCATCTTCGCACTGGGCGGAAGCGACCAGTTCGATTACCTCGTCAGCAGTTTTTTCCAGTTCGGCATCCGGCTTCTGGCACAGCGACCAGGCTACCGCTTCCAGCCATTTGGCGACGTCGCTGTCCTGAAACACCATCCCGTAAAATTCACCGTCTTGCAGTCCTGCGGCAATGCGAAAGTTTTCAATCGCATGGCTGGGTTCCGCTTCTGGGATACGATCGTTCAAGGCATCCCACTGATAAGGAATCACCACGTCGCGGACCAGTTGTTGGTACTGACCGAGGAACGGATCGCTGACCGTCAGTTTATGCAGATCGACTTCCGAAATGTTCATCTTGTGCTCCTTAAGGCTGTACATGACGCTGACGCAGGTCGCTAGCAATGCGTGACATCATAGGGTTATTGAGTTTGCAAAAGCGGATCGCCATCGCCAGCAGCAGGTGAAACAGCGCAGGCAGCAATGTTTCCATCGCCGCGATCCCGCCAAGCGAACTGGCGGTCTGGTTTTCCACGCCTGGCTGGTAGGCGACAAAAATAAACAGCAGGCTGATGATCCCGGCGCTGGAGGCCCAGGCCAGCTTGATGAAAAACAGATTGAAGGCGAAGTTCATGCCGGAAGAACGTACGCGGGTTTTCCACTCGCCGTAGTCATCGGCAAAGGCCATCAATGAGAAGTGCAATGGCAATGTGAAGCCAAGAATCACGCCATTACCAAGGATCACCGCCAGCCACAGCGTTTGATAAGCCGGGCCAGAAGGCAGGAACCACATCAACACCGCCAGCGCGGCGAGGAGCAGGTTGGTGTAGTAGTAAATTTTGACGGTATCGAAACGTCGCGTTAACGGGCTGACAATCACCGAGCCGATAATGGAGGCGAAGGTGACCATAGTGAAGAACAGCGACGTGTAGCCCGTACTGCCTTGTAAGACGTAGGTAATGAAGTACATATACCCACCGCCGCGAATATTAAAGACGTTAATCAGCAGGAAAGACATGACCAGCATCAGCAGCAGTTGGTCGTTGTTTCGCAGCCCGGCAAGATGTTCGCGCAGGGTAAATTTCCCCATTGTGGAGAGTGGCACCCGTTCACGAACCCAGAAGAAACAGCACAGGAACATCACCACAGCGATGGCGCACAGCACGCCGACGCCCAGTTGATAGCCGCGCGCGGCATTACCCTGACCGAAGAGATCTACCATCCACGGCAGGCCAACCGAAACCAGAAATCCCGCTACGCCGCAGAGAACGAATCGCCAGGACTGGCAGGAGATCACTTCATTGTGGCGGGTGGTCATGGTGTTGATCAGCGCGCAGTACGGCACGTTGATGGCGGTATAACCGACTGAAAGGAGCAGGTAAGTGCCGAACGCCCAGGCGATCTTCACCCCCATACTGGCGTCCGGTACGGTGAACGTCAGGATGCCGATAATGCCAATAGGGACGGCAATCCATAGCTGCCACGGACGAAAACGCCCCCAGCGGCTTTGCGTCCGGTCGGCAATGACGCCCATCACCGGGTCGGAGATGGCATCAAATACGCGCAGTGCAATAAACAGCGTGCCGACCAGCGCCGGAGTTAAGCCAAAAACGTCGGTGTAGAAAAAGGTGAGAAAGTTCATGATCAGGCAAGTTATTACGGTGCCGCCTGCGTCACCCAGGCCGTAGCCTATTTTTTCCCGTACAGATAACGCATCGTCAATTTTACCTTTAGCGATATCAGCGGTAGTAATCGGTGTAGAGGTCATAGATATTCCTCGTGAATAGGGAGCAATTTTTAGTTTTATTGAAATGACATGATTAATTCTGCCGTGAACGGGAATATCAACAAGGCGAGAAAAGAGTAAAAAAAGGTGACGATTCCGACCTGAATTTAAAAGTGTGAATTGGATCAGGTGAAATTAATGTTTTTGATTAATAATCAAAAGGTAATGTGTTTAATCATTAATGAATAAGCGGGAAATTACATATCAATGCTCGAATTATCCATGACGTTACCGATTAAAGTGCAAAATGGTGGATTATTTATTTCCCGTGGCGTAGGGAGGCATCCGGCAAGGCGGCTGGAGTCATGGGAAATTATCTTTGTCGAAAAAGGTCGATTAGCGATTCAGGAAGAAGAGCGGATATTTCTGGTCGATGCGGGAGAGAGTTTATTACTCTGGCCGAACCGACAGCATGTTGGGGTAGAGGATTTTCCCGCCGATCTCAAATTTTACTGGCTGCATTTTGAGGTTAAAGCGCCGGATAGCGACCCGCGCTGGCTCACTCATCTTAGCGTGCCGCAACAAACGAAGGTTGCCGATCCGCAGGCGCTGGTGGCCCTGTTTCGCCAGTTCTTAAGCGAACAGGAAAAGCATCAACGCACTCCGGCGCTGGAGTTTATTGTGCTGCTGATTTTGCAGCAACTCACCCGTGACGCGCGTCTTGATGAACAGGCCGATGCCGCAGGTACCACGCTTGCCTGGAAAGCGCAGAAACTGATCCGCACGCAATATCATCGCCCGCTTTCCACTGCGCTTTTAGCCCGCGAGCTGTACTGCAATGCCGATTATCTTGGGCGCGTCTATCGGCGGGTGTTTCATCTGACGTTAACAGAAGCAATCCACCGCCAGCGGGTGCGCGAAGCCGAAAAGCTGTTAATTAGCGAAGCGCGATCGCTCACGGAAGTGGCGGCGTTGTGCGGGTTTAATGACGTTGGCTATTTCCGACAGATTTTTCGCAAACACACCGGTTTAACGCCAGCTGCGTGGAAGCGACGTTACAGCAAGGAACATATCAATTCGTAGTGCCGGGGCAATGAAGCCCCGGCGTGAGAGATTACTGCCCGTAATAGGCATTGGCCCCATGTTTACGCAGGTAGTGCTTATCCAGCAGTTCGTTTTGCATCGCAGGGAGCTGTGGTGCAAGCTGGCGCGAGAACAGGCCCATATAGGCGCACTCTTCCAGCACTACGGCATTATGCACCGCATCGGCGGCGTTTTTACCCCAGGCGAACGGGCCGTGAGAATGCACCAGCACCGCCGGGATTTGTGCCGGACTCCTGCCACGTTCTTCGAAGGTTTCAATGATCACTTTGCCGGTCTGGTATTCATACTCGCCGTTAATCTCCGCTGCGGTCATCTGTCGCGTGCAGGGGATTGCGCCATAGAAATAATCGGCGTGCGTGGTACCCCTGGCGGGGAGATCCAGCCCGGCCTGCGACCAGATGGTGGCGTGGCGCGAGTGGGTATGCACAATACCGCCAATTTCTGCATAGCGACGATAAAGCGCCAGATGCGTTGGCGTATCGGACGAGGGCTTTTTGCTACCTTCCACCACCTTGCCGCTGGCTATCTCAACCACCACCATATCGTCGGCGGTCATCACGTCGTACTCGACGCCGGAAGGCTTAATTACCATCCATTGCCGCGTCTCGTCTACCGCACTGACATTGCCCCAGGTAAACGTCACCAGATGGTGAGCGGGAAGCGCCAGATTTGCCGCCAGTACGTCGGCTTTCAGTTGTTCTAACATATAAATCCGGCCTCCTGCATACGCGCTTCAATCCAGCGCCGTGCCTGAATAATCTCCAGCACCGGCTCTTTGGCTTTTTCGGTCCACATCTCAATCAGAAATGATCCGCGATAGTTCAGTTCATGCAGCGTTTTGAAGATACCAACGAAATCGACGCAGCCTTCGCCAAATGGCACATCACGGAACTGTCCGGGGCTATGCTCGGTCACTGGCTGGGTATCTTTCAGGTGGATCGCGGCGATACGGTCAATGCCCAGTTTCAGTTCGGCGGGAACATCATTGCCCCAGGCGCTAAGGTTGCCGACGTCCGGGTAGACGGTGAACCACGGCGAAGCGAGTATCTCGTCCCATTTTTTCCATTTGCTGATGGAGTTCATAAATGAGGTATCCATAATCTCCACCGCCAGCATTACTTGTGATGCCGCCGCCTGTTCGACAGCCCACGTCAGCCCTTCAGCAAAACGTTGCCGGGTACCTTCGTCATGGTCTTCGTAATAGACGTCGTAGCCCGCCAGTTGAATGGTGCGAATACCGAGATCGCGCGCCAGATGAATTGCTTTGCTCATGATCTCCCGTGCTCGCTGGCGTACCGCGTCGTCACGGCTACCAAAGGGAAAACGACGATGTGCGGACAGGCACATCGACGAGATCCCAACACCCGTTTCGATCATCGCGGCAACCAGCGAAGTCCTTTGTGCGGCGCTCCAGTCAAGGCGCGACAGACGCTCGTCGGTTTCATCCACCGACATTTCGACAAAATCAAAACCGCAGCTTTTTGCCAGCACCAGCCGCTCCGGCCAGGAGAGATCTTTCGCCAGCGCTTTTTCATAAATCCCTAACGGATGATTACGCACGCGCGCCTCCCCAGATAGCGTCGATTTGCGCATGGAAGTCGGCAGCTACCTGTGCCGGATTTGCTGCGCCTGCCAGCGCCCGCCCGGCAATAAACGCTTTCACGCGGATATCTTTAAACAGCGGCAGGTCAGCAGGCGTAATCCCGCCGGTAATGGAAAGCTCAAGGCCGATATCGGAAAGCGCCTTCATGCGTGCCAGATCGGCTTCGCCCCACTGTTGCCCGCTGGCCTGCGCGTCACGACCACGATGATAAATCGCCTGCCGCACGCCAATACGATGCCAGTCGCGGGCGTCGTCCAGCGTCCAGTTACCAAAAAGCTCTATCTGGATTTCACCACCGCAGCGTTGCGCCATCGCGTGGCCTTTTTCTACCGTCGCGAGCGGCGCAGCGCGGATGATGGTCATCCAGTTAGCGCCTGCGCCAAACGCCTGTTGCGCGAGCGTTTCACCAGCATCGGCGACCTTCCAGTCAGCAACGATGATTTTGTCCTGGCACTGTTCGCGCAAGGTTTTCACCGCGCCAAGCCCTTCGTTTAAACAGAGAATAGTGCCCGCTTCGACGATATCGACGCTGTCTTTTAACAGCGCAACGTCGTGCTGTGCGGCTTCAAGTGATGAGTGGTCGAGGGCCAGTTGCAGAAGTGGTCTGCTCATAATGTGTTCTCCTTAACGCGGGCATGAAAGCCCTGTAGTGCGGCAATGAGGTGCTGATAGCGTTGGTATTTTTGTTGGTAAAGCTGATGGGCGGTCATATCCGGTAACAGGGTACGCACCGGGTGCTGTTGATCGCGCTGGGCTTCGCTGAAATCGCGATAAACTCCGGTGCCGACGCGGGCGGCAAGCGCCGCGCCAAAACAGCCCGTTTCTTGCACCTGCGGCAGTTCGATACGCAGTCCGCTAACGTCCGCCAGCATTTGCATCCAGACATCGGAGTGCGCCGGGCCGCCCGTCACGCGCAGGGTGTGAACATCAGTAAAACGTTCGCGCATCCGGTTGAGATGGGTCATATGGCTGAACACCACCCCTTCATAGATGGCCTGCAACAGGTGCGCGCGGGTGTGAATAGCCTGCATCCCGTAGAAACCGCTGGTCATCTCAAGTCCGGCGTTGCTGCCGTACAGGAACGGCAGGAAAAAGAGATCGCCACCGGCTTTCGGTAAGCTGGCAACAGCCTGGTTGATCTCAGCAAACGAGATTTCTCCCCACTGCGCGGTAAACCATTCGAGATTGCCGGAAGACGTAGGGCTGGCTTCGTGAACGATAAATTCACCGTCGTTAACGTAGCGGCCATAGACATACGGATGCGCTTCACCGTCACCTAAACCGCTGGTTATGCCGCTGGTCACCGCCCAGGTCCCCATCACCGCATTGAGGGTAAATTCGTCTTCGATTCCGGCGCAGAGTGCGGTAGAAACCACATCAAACAGGCCGCCGACAACGGGCGTACCCGCTTGCAGACCGGTCAGTGCGGCTGTCTGAGCGGTGATTTCCCCGCAGATTTCGGCAGATCCAACAACAGGCGGCAGGGCGTGATTGATTTCACTGATCCCCAGCCAGTCGGTGAGGCACGGGTCATATTCCCCGCGACTCATGTTGTAGAGATTGGATTCGGAAATATTGCTCTCTTCACAGCCTTTGACGCCGGTTAAACACCAACGCAGGTAGTCGTGCGTCATCATCACGCAGCCAATTTGCGCGTAGCGTTCTGATTCGTGCACTTTCAGCCAGCGTAACAACGACACCGGATGCCCGGTCCACAAGGTTTGTCGGGTCAGCGGGTAGAGTTTTTCCGGGATGCTATCTTCCTGCCAGCGACGAACGATTTCCATCGCCCGGCGATCCGAGGACAAAATGGCGTTACCGAGCGGCTTGTCGTTTTTATCCAGCAAAAACAAGCCCTTTCCCTGTGCGGAGATACCGATGCCGACAATTTGCTCCCCGCTAACACCAGAATGAGTAAGCAGGGCGCGAATGACAGCCATGCAGCATTGCCACAGTTCTGCCATATCGCGCTCTGCCCAACCTGGCTGCGGGCTCAATGCGCACAGCGGCAGGCGCTGCACGCCTGCCTCCCGGCCTTCGCGGTCATACAGGCCGGCTTTTAGCCAGCTTCCGCCACAATCTAACCCCAGCCAGTATTGCGTCATGATTTATTGCACCTCATCCACGGCTTTCAGCAGGTCAGCGCCCTGCGGAACATCTTTTACAAACATGTCGCGGACCTGAGTACCCAGTGCGTCGCTAAAGGCTTTGCGATCAAGTTCGGTGATGACTTCTACGCCCGCGTCTTTCATGCCATCGATGATTTTTTGCTGATTTTCGGCGACCAATTTGCGCTGGTAATTACCCGCTTCTTGCGCAGATGAAATTAGCGCTTGCTGGAACTCCGGGCTTAAGCCATCAAACTTCGCTTTGTTGATCACCACCAAAAGCGGGGAATAGGCATGGTGCGTCAGAGAAAGGTACTTCTGCACTTCATAAAATTTGGCTGACCAGACGACGTTGATCGGGTGTTCCTGAGCGTCGATAGTGCGCGTTTCCAGCCCGGTATAGACTTCGGCAAACGGCATCGGGATCGGGTTAGCGCCAAAGACTTTGAATGCGGCGATATTCATCGGGCTATTGTTGGTGCGTATTTTCAGCCCTTTCAGGTCGGCAGGTGTTTTAACTGGCTGGCGTGAGTTGGTGACATCGCGCCAGCCGTTTTCCCAGTAGGCCAGTACTTTCAGTCCCTTACCTTCAAGGGAGGCCTTCAGTTCATCGCCGACTTTGCCGTCGAGTGTTTTATGCGCGTGGGCGGTATCGCGGAACAGGAAAGGAACATCAAGCAGGTTCATCACAGGTGATAACCCGGCAAAGTTATTCGAGCCGGACATTTCCATATCGATGGTGCCGCCACGTACGCCGCTGATCATCGCCTGCGCGTTACCGAGAGTGCTGTCCGGGAACAGTTTTAATTTCAGCTCGCCTTTGGTTCTCTCCTGCAATAAATCATTAAATTTTTTCGCCGCAATATGTTGAGAGTCGGTTTGTGAGGTTTCATAACCGAAACGTAATGATTGTGTCGCCAGTGAAGATGTACTGAATGCAGCCAGGCCAGCAATAAATAATGCGTAGGTTACAGAACGTAATTTCATAATATTTTCCTTTTAATTAATCCATTTCAACGGGAGGATGATGAGATCGGGAATAAAAACAAATACGACTAATAATGAATATAAAACCAGGACGTAAGGGAAAACGCCTCTGACTGCATCATCGAATTTGAGTTTTGCCACCCCTGAAATAACGTTAAGCACATTACCGATAGGCGGTGTAATTAAGCCGATTGAGCAGTTGATGATAAACATGACACCGAAATAAATCGGATCGATTCCTGCCTCTTTAACTAAAGGCATTAATACAGGAGTAAGAATTAACACCGTCGGCGTTAAATCCATGACCATGCCGACAATCAGGATAGCCACCATAATGACGATAAACAGCAGACGCGGTGAATCGACCAACGGTTGCAGTAAATCAGAAACCATCATCGGCAGTTCAGCAATGGTGATCAGCCAGGCGGAAACTTGTGCCGAGGCCACCAGAAACATTACCACTGAGGTGGTTTTCGCCGCGCCAATAAGTACATGCCAAAGTGTGGCGAAGGTCATTTCACGGTAAATAACCGTGGCGACAAATAACGCATAGAAAGCAGCAACGGCCCCGGCTTCGGTAGGGGTAAATAGACCGGAGCGAAAGCCGCCAATAATAATGACCGGAAGAAATAGCGCCCAGATACCGGAAACAAAAGATTGCCAGATTTCTCGTTTCGTTGCTTTTTGCTGACGGGGTAAATTAAGACGACTGGCCTGCCACCACCAGGTGAGCATCAGCGTTGCGCCCATCATAATGCCTGGGGCAATACCCGCCATAAACAACTTACTGATGGATAATCCGCTGGAAACACCGAAGATAATAAACGGAATGGAAGGGGGAATAATTGGCGCGATAATGCCGCCAGAGGCAATCAGCCCCGCAGCCCGGTTGACCGGGTAGTTAGCGCTGCGCATCATCGGCACCAGTAGCGCGGCAACGGCGGCGGTATCAGCAACAGCAGAACCGGAAAGACTCGCCATAATCATTGCCGCCAGCACGCCCACGTAGCCCAACCCGCCTGGTTTATGCCCGACCAGTTTCATCGGCAGGTCAACAATGCGTTTTGATAAGCCGCCCGCATTCATGATTTCACCCGCCAGTACAAAGAACGGAATCGCCAGCAGGGAGAAGCTGTCAGCACCGTTTACCAGCGTTTGCGCCATGATCTGGACATCAAACATATCCAGCCAGAACATAAGCGCCGCCCCGCACAACAGTAGCGACCAGGCAATAGGCAAACCGATGGCAATGCCACCCAACAGGCAGCCCAGAAAAATCAGCACAGCCATGATTAAGCTCCTTGCGGTGGCGGTGTTAGAGAATTGCTACGCGTGATGAGTTGATATAAAAGGCGCAGCTCAAAGAATGCGATAACGAGGCTGGTGGGCAGACAAGCGGCATACATCAGGCCGATGGGCAAGCCGAGGATCGGTGAATAATCGCTCCAGTCCTGAATTGTTTTTAGCGTTGCGCCCCAGGCCAGTGCGCCACAAATAAATAATATTAAGGAGTGGGTAACCAGAGCGACTCGTCGCTGCCACGCGGGGGAGAGTTTCTCCACCAGAAAGGTAACCTGAACGTGGGCGTTATCCATAAAAGCCACAATCGCGCCAATAAAGGTTAACCAGACAAATAAATAACGCGACAATTCATCTACAGATAAAATACTTGTCTGAAAACCATATCTTAAAATAATGTTTATAAACACAATACAGGAAAGTACGGCGAGATTAATCGCCAGTATTGCTTCAAGTATTTTTTTCATAGCTATTCCTTGAGGCTATGTTTGTCATAATTCAAGTTGCATGTGCAGCAACCTGAATTATTAATATAGTTAGAGCAATAACATTACCCAGGCGTTCTGGCGTAGACGATTATTCGATTAATTTAGCGCCGTTAATGCGACTTTAACCACAACTTTTCGTATCTCAGAGGCTGTTTGCAGAATACAGCCTGGTCGATGAACATCCTGAGGAAAGAAAATAACGTAGCTACCCGGTATCATTTCTATAAATGATTCATGTTCACTATCGTGATAAAAAATAATATCGCGCTGCTCTAATAGTGATTCGCTGACTTTATTATTTCCTGTATCAATAGCAATGCCGATTTTCTCTTTGCCCCACGCCAGAAATTGAATATCGATATACCGACGATGCACTTCCGGACGGTTTTCCTCTACTGCACGCGTCGTTAAGTCGATAATTTGTGCGTAAATATTTTTGCCGTCGATTTCGACAACGCCCGACTCCAGGACGTTGAAATCAGTGGCGCGCAGAAAATCGAGCGCCTTTTCAATAGCAGCGGGCAAACGGCACGGGTTAGGCTGCGCGATATGTCCAAAAATCATGGCTTATCTCCTTATAACGCCTGGATTTTTGCCCATACGCTGTCATCAACGGTAATACCGTTACGGCGGTTTTCTGCCAGCAGGGTGGTAAATTCGTGGCCGGGTAAGCGAATGGCCTGGTTTTCATCGGCGCGTTCAGCGGTAGTAACATAATCCATGATGCGTTGCAGCTTGGCATCGCGGGTGGGGCCGTCGATCAATTTATCCACTTCGATGGCGATAAAGATTTGCGAAACACCGTATTCGTCGCTGTTATCCTGGGTGACTTCAGCAACTGACGCGCCGTCAGAAAGAAGAGTAGCGATCATATCCAATACGATCGACATACCGGAACCTTTCCAGTAACCCATTGGCAAAATACGGCGATTTTTCTCGATTACACCAGGTTCTTTGGTGAGGTTGCCTTCATCGTCAAAGCCGCCATCGACCGGGAGCTGACGACCTGCAAGGCGGTTAACTTCTAACATGCCGTAGGAAAACATCGACATCGACATATCGACCATGGTGATTGGGGTAGAAGGAATGGCGACGATCAGCGGGTTAGTGCCGATGCGACACTCTTTTGCGCCCCACGGCGGCATTACGGCGATGGAGTTGGTCCAGCAAATGCCAATATAGCCTTTTTCCGCCGCCTGCCAGCCGTAGCTGCCGCCGCGCATCCAGTGGTTGGCATTACGCAACGCCACCAGACCAATACCGTGATCGGCAGCCAGTTCAATGGCGCGATCCATCATCTTTTTCGCTGTCAGGTTACCGATCGAACGCTGGGCGTCCCACTGTTCAATTGCGCCGAGGCTGGTTATACGTTTGGCCTCGGCATCGGGAATGATATCGCCATTACCCAGTTGTTGGATGAAGCGTGGGAAGCGGTTAACACCGTGAGAATAAACACCGGATTCGGTGGTGCGGGCGAACATCTCTGCACAGGCATCAGCCGTTTCGCTGTCAACACCGCGTGAAATTAAGACCCGATTAAAGGCTGCTTTTAACTGCTCAAATGTCACTTTCATCCCTGGCTTCCTTGTTTTTTTGATCGCTTTTTTGGCTTAAAATTTCAATATGCGAAATCTGATTTCAAATATATCGATCGCTTTTTAACAAAGCAATCTGATTGATGAATTTCAAAAAACTTAAAAATCAAGTGGTTATAAATTATCTGTCGAGATCGTGAACTACGACACACTTTGCGCTACCATCAGGACGCGACAAAATGGGGAAAGAAGTGATGGGAAAAAAAGAGAACGAGATGGCGCAGGAAAAAGAGCGTCCAGCCGGAAGCCAGAGTCTGTTTCGCGGGTTGATGCTGATTGAGATTTTGAGCAACTATCCGAACGGTTGTCCGTTGGCGCATCTTTCGGAGCTGGCTGGTTTAAATAAGAGTACCGTCCATCGCTTATTGCAGGGATTACAATCCTGCGGCTATGTGACCACCGCGCCCGCCGCAGGGAGTTACCGCCTGACTACCAAATTTATTGCCGTCGGGCAGAAGGCGCTGTCTTCGCTGAATATCATTCATATCGCCGCTCCGCATCTTGAGGCACTGAACATCGCCACTGGTGAAACCATTAACTTCTCCAGCCGCGAAGACGATCACGCTATTTTGATTTATAAGCTGGAACCCACGACCGGGATGCTGCGAACCCGAGCTTATATAGGCCAGCATATGCCGCTCTACTGTTCCGCAATGGGCAAGATCTATATGGCGTTTGGTCACCCGGACTACGTGAAGTCATACTGGGAAAGCCATCAGCATGAGATCCAGCCGTTAACCCGCAATACCATTACCGAGCTGCCCGCGATGTTCGACGAACTGGCGCACATTCGTGAAAGCGGAGCGGCGATGGACAGAGAAGAAAACGAACTCGGCGTCTCCTGTATTGCTGTTCCGGTGTTTGATATTCATGGGCGGGTGCCGTACGCCGTGTCGATTTCGCTTTCGACATCACGCCTGAAACAGGTGGGGGAGAAAAATCTCCTGAAACCACTGCGTGAAACCGCGCAGGCTATTTCTAATGAACTGGGATTTACTGTCAGGGACGACCAGGGCGCGATCACATAACGCTCTGGACAAGTGCCAAAACTTTAACATTTCCTTCGTTGGATCAAAGCAGTAGAGACGCGCTCTCTGGCACTCTGCTGTTTTAGTGCAAAGGAGTGATCATGAACCGGTTTATTATTGCGGATGCGACGAAATGTATCGGTTGCCGTACCTGTGAAGTGGCTTGCGCAGTGTCGCATCAGGAGAATCAGGATTGCGCTGCGTTGTCACCCGGTGAGTTTATTTCGCGTATTCGTGTCATTAAAGATCATACTTACACCACGGCAGTAGCCTGTCATCAGTGTGAAGATGCACCGTGCGCAAATGTGTGCCCTGTTGACGCGATAAGTCGCGAACATGGGCATATTTTCGTTGAACAATCACGTTGTATTGGCTGTAAAAGCTGTATGCTGGCTTGCCCGTTTGGTGCGATGGAGGTCGTTTCTTCACGCACAAAGGCGAGGGCGATTAAGTGCGATCTGTGCTGGCATCGGGCGACGGGACCGGCTTGTGTTGAAGCTTGCCCAACACAAGCGTTGCAATGCATGGATGTCGAGAAAGTGCAGCGGCATCGGCTACGACAGCAGTCTGTTTGAAACGTTTTTCCGGCGTTTTTTAACGCAGGAATAGTGCGCTTTGTTTATGCCGGATGCGGCTTAAACGCCTTATCCGGCCTACAAATTCTTCCAAATTCAATATATTGCAGAAATGATGTAGGCCTGATAAGCGTAGCGCATCAGGCAATTTTTAATGACTTTCAGCCCAGGCGCGTTCAATCTCTTCCGCCAGAATCTTCACCCCCGCTTCAATTTTATCCGGCTCCGGCACGTAGTTCATACGCATACATTGATGTGTATGTGGCCACGGTTTATCCAGCCCTGGGAAGAAGTTGTGCCCCGGCACCATCAGCACGCCCCGTGCTTTCAGGCGCTGGTAGAGCTGCTCGGTCGTAATTGGCAAATCCTTAAACCATAGCCAGAGGAAAATGGCTCCTTCCGGTTTATGAATCAGGCAGCGATCTTCCGGTAAATAGCGGCGAATGATAGCGATAGTTTCCTGAACACGCTGGTAGTAAAACGGTTTGATGACTGTTTCAGACAGGCGCAGCAGATCGTTACGTTTAATCATTTCACACATTATCGCCGGACCAATACCGCCAGGCGCCAGGCTGATAATGCCGTTCATGTTGGTGATGGCGGTGATGATTTTTTCATTGGCGATGATAATGCCGCAGCGCGAACCCGGTAGTCCCAGCTTGGAAAGACTCATGCACAGTACAATATTCGGATTCCACAGCGGGCGCGCTTCGCTGAAGATGATGCCTGGGAACGGGACGCCATAAGCGTTATCAATCACCAGCGGAATACCGTGCTGATTCGCCAGTGCGTCCAGTTTCAATAATTCTTCGTCAGTAATCACATTGCCTGTTGGATTCGTCGGTCGGGAGACGCAAATCATCCCGGTTTCTTCGCCAATATGCAGATGCTCAAAATCGACGTGGTATTTAAACTGGCCTTCCGGCAGCAGTTCAATATTCGGACGCGCAGAGACAAACAGATCTTCTTCCAGTCCGGCGTCAGCGTAGCCAATGTATTCCGGTGCCAGCGGAAACAGCACTTTTTTGATCCGACCATCGGCACGGCGTCCGGCAAACAGATTAAATAAGTAGAAAAACGCGCTCTGGCTGCCGTTTGTTAGTGCAATATTCTGTGGTTCGATATCCCAACCCAACTTCTCGCGTAGCATTCCGGCAAGCAGTGTGAGTAGCTCCGTTTTCCCCTGTGGACCGTCGTAATTGCACAGTGCATCAGTCGCTTTGCCACTTTCCAGCATGTCGGTCAGTAGCGTCTGGAAGTAGTCCTGCATTTCCGGGATCTGCGCTGGATTACCGCCGCCGAGCATAATCGCGCCAGGCGTGCGTAAACCGTCGTTCAGATCTTCCATCAGCAGCGTAATGCCGGAGTGGCGGGTAAATTTGTCACCAAAAAGGGAGAATGTCATAGCGGGATATCTGTCGAACTCTGTAGCAAGGAAGGTAACAATAACGCTACATTTGCTGGGGTGCAAATCGGTCTGTTGAAGTGGGAGTGGTGCTTTATCCTGCAACTCTGATTAGGGCTGACATTTTATCCTGGTTGGCGGCTTCCCGAGGTACTGACGAACGGGAAGCCGGAAACGTTACTGTTGCCCCGCCCAGACGACCAGCACTTTATCGTCGCCATGCTCACGAACAAAGCCGTAGCCCTGCTTCAGCGAAAGTGTCGTTTGTTTGCCCGCGCCAATTGCGGGATGACGGGCGCGGAACTGGCTGATTTTCTGCCAGTGCGCGACGCTAGCGGCAGATTTACCGCTAACATCCTGCCAGTTCATATCCGAACGCGTGCCTTGCAGCGGATCAGAACCGGTAGGACCGAACGGACGAGAGGATTCATCACCATAAAAGATTTGTACTGCACCTGGCGCTAATAACAATAACTCTGCTGCTTTGTCGCCCCCTTCACGAAACAAACGAGTATCATGCGACGAAAGATAGCTCAACACGTTGAAATCCTGCAATTTCTCTGCCATTTGCTGCCAGGTCGTATCCATCTGCGCCAGACAATCGACCGCTTTCGCCGCCTGCTCCTGATAATCGAAATTGATCATCGCATCGAAGCCGTGGCGATAGTAGTCACTTTGCATCACGCCGTGGCCCCAGGCTTCACCGGTCATCCAGAACGGTTTGTCATCTAACGCTTTATCGGGATTCGCTTTTTTCCATTCGCGAAGTGCGGCGCTGGCTTCGGTTTTCAGTTGCTGCCAGGCGGGCAACTCAACATGCCTGGCGGTATCGACCCGAAAACCATCAATTCCGTAGTCACGGACCCACTGGCTTAACCAATGGGTTAAGTAATCTCGAGGGGTAAAGCCGTCAATGGCTTTAGCGTGGGTATCCGTTTTGTTGTTATAGAACACTGGCAGGCCAGAAGCGGTCGTTGATTCGGTTTTGATATCCGGTAAAAAGGCCAGCGACATGGTGAGATCGTCAAATCCAGGATTGTCGTAGTCGCCGATATCCGTTCTGATCCAGTTTTTTCCCCACCATTTATCCCAGCCTGTTTTGTCGCTGAAATTAATGTAATCGTTAAAGCTATGCCAGGTTTGCCCGGCGGCGGGCTTCCAGTCGCTCCAGCGGTCACCTAACGTTTTTTTCAGCTCATCACCAGAAAGGTATAACGCGCCAAACTGATACTCCTGCATATCCGCCAGTGTGGCATAGCCGGTGTGGTTCATCACGACATCAAAGAGAATACGAATACCGCGCTGATGCGCGCTATCAACCAGCGTCCGGAGATCGGTTTCGCTGCCCATATTGGCATCAAGATTCGTCCAGTCCTGTGTGTAATAACCGTGGTAGGCATAATGCGGGAAATCGCCTTTTGTACCGCCGCCGACCCAGCCGTGAATTTGCTCAAATGGGGCACTTATCCATAAAGCATTGACGCCCAGCTGCTGGAGGTAATCCAGTTTGTTGGTCAGGCCGCGTAAATCGCCGCCGTGAAAAGTGCCAATTTCTGCCATACCGTCTTTATGACGTCCGTAACTCTGGTCATTACTGGGATCGCCGTTTTCGAAACGATCTGTCAGCACAAAATAAACCGTGGCGTTATGCCAGTCGAAAGGGGCGGATGTGTCAGTTTCTGCCCGTTCCAGCAGGAGTAAACCGTTGCTGGTGGCAGCGGGTTGTAACGTTATTTGACCGTTCTTCACTATCGCAATTTGCTGGCTGTAATAATCCCGGACTGCGGCTCCCTCCGGAAAAGTGGCGCTGACATCCAGCGTGAGCGGTAATCCATCCCATTTCGGGCATTCACGGACCAGGCTTGCTACCGGTTCGACGGCGTTCTGGATGGAAATCATCAATGTTGGTGTACCGGAGCGGGTGTCTAGTTGCAGCGTATATTCGCCGTCCCTGAACAATCGCCACTGAGGCGGCGTGTTGCTACAAGGTTGCAGGGAAAGCATCTGATTGAGTTTTATCGCATCCGCAGGCTGCCAGCACTGTTGGTCAAAATTTAGCGTTAGTGGACGCGTACCTTTGGGCAACTGCGCGTGGCTGACAAATGTTCCCGTTCCCTGTTCGCTAAAGGCAGGGAACCCCGGAGAAGTCCAGCTGGCGGCAACGGCGAAGCCAGGAAGGAGTGTCAGAAAACAGGCGGCGAGTTTCATGGCGGATGAGTCCTTATTGCTGCGATTTCAGACAGTTTGCCAGCGATAAGCCAGACAAAACTCATCCCTGAGCGGTAAGTCCACAGGATGAGAAGCAAGGGTGAGCGATCGCGCGCAAAAAACGGCTGAATTTTGCGATAAACCCCACATTTTCTGCGATTTAGCGCCAATCTGAATCGTTAACTCGTGACATAGTTTCAGATTTGGACTATTCCTTGGGGTGCTCTTGACAGCTATTTTTGATATGATTTGAGATTCAACTCTCAAATTTGTGAAAAATATAAGGTGTTGGAATGATTAAATCCGACCAGGAGACCTGATGATTTTGACTCCCATACGACGATATGGGGCGATGATTCTTATGTTACTCACTCTGGTGTTTTCGAGTGAGGTGTTAGCGAAGACGCACACAACAACAGCGAGTCAAAAGTCCCACTTAATTAAAGCTAGTAATAAACAGGTAAGCAGTAAACAAGAGTATTCTCGCAATAGTGCAAAGAGTAGTTCACTTCCTGATTTGCGAAAATACCCTTCCGGAACACCAAGGAAAAAAGCGTTTCTCCGGACCGTAATGCCTTACATTACCAGCCAAAATGCGGCCATTACTGCGGAACGTAACTGGCTCATTTCAAAACAGTATCAGGGCCAATGGTCACCTGCTGAGCGTGCGCGTCTGAAAGACATCGCCAAACGCTACAAGGTGAAGTGGTCTGGTAATACGCGAAAAATCCCGTGGAATACCTTGCTGGAACGCGTAGACATTATTCCTACCAGTATGGTGGCGACGATGGCTGCAGCAGAAAGCGGTTGGGGAACGTCGAAGCTGGCGCGTAGCAACAACAACCTATTCGGCATGAAGTGCATGAAAGGACGTTGTACCAATGCGCCGGGTAAAGTGAAGGGGTACTCACAGTTCAGTTCTGTCAAAGAATCGGTGAGCGCCTATGTCACTAACCTGAATACTCACCCGGCTTACTCTTCGTTCCGTAAATCGCGTGCACAACTGCGTAAAGCGGATCAGGAAGTGACTGCCACAGCGATGATTCACAAGCTGAAGGGCTACTCGACCAAAGGGAAGAGTTATAACAACTACCTGTTCGCAATGTACCAGGATAACCAACGGTTAATCGCGGCGCATATGTAATTGTATTCCCTGAAGCCTTATCCGACTTGTTGGTCGGATAAGGCGTTCACGCCGCATGCGACAACCACGCAGCGTTGCCTGATGCGACGCCGACAATTCTCATCATCGCTACAACATGACCTCGCTATTTACATCGCGATACTCTTTTGGCGTCGTGTCATATGCTTTTTTAAAAACAGAGTAGAAATATTGCAGCGATGGATAACCGCACATTTGCGATATCTCATTGATCGATAAGGTGGTTGAAATCAGCAGACTGCGCGCTTTCTCCAGCTTCTCGGCATGAATCATGGCATGGATGGTTTCACCCACCTCCTCTTTAAAACGCTTCTCAAGATTGGAGCGCGAGATCCCGACGGCATCGAGTACCTGATCCACTTTAATCCCTTTACAGGCGTGATTACGAATGTAATGCATGGCCTGAATAACGGCGGGATCGGTCAGCGAACGGTAATCTGTTGAGCGCCGTTCAATGACGCGAACTGGTGGGACCAAAATCCGCTGTAGCGGCATTTCTTCTTTATCTAATAATCGATGCAACAGTTTTGCCGCCTGATATCCCATTTGCCGTGCGCCCTGAGCGACCGAAGAAAGGGCGACACGCGACAGATAGCGGGTCAGTTCTTCGTTATCGATGCCAATCACACATAATTTTTCCGGTACGGGAATATGTAGATGTTCACATACTTGCAGAATATGCCGCGCCCGGGCGTCGGTAACGGCAATGATCCCGGTTTGCGGCGGCAGCGTTTGTAGCCAGTCTGCCAGCCGATTTTGCGCGTGTTGCCAGTTCTCTGGCGCTGTTTCTAACCCCTGATAAACCACTCCGCGATACTTTTCTTCGGCGACAAGCTGACGAAATGCATATTCGCGTTCAGTGGCCCAACGTTTGCCGCTGGATTCCGGAAGACCATAAAAAGCAAAGCGGTTAACGCCTTTCTCTTTTAAATGCAAAAATGCGCTTTCAACCAGTGCATAGTTATCGGTGGCAATGTAATGAACGGGTGGGTAACTTTCGGCAAGGTGATACGAACCACCAACCCCAACAATGGGGACGTCGACATCAGCTAGCGCTTGCTCGATTTGTTTGTCGTCGAAGTCGGCAATGACGCCATCTCCTAACCAGTCCTTGATTTTATCAATGCGGGCGCGGAAATCTTCTTCAATGAAAATATCCCATTCCGATTGTGACGCCTGTAAATATTCCCCTACGCCTTCTACTACCTGACGGTCATAGGCTTTATTAGCATTGAACAGCAATGTGATGCGGTGACGTTTAGTAAACATGGTTCTTTTCCTGCTGAATCATGCAAAAACTCAAAACCGGTAATAAGTTACCGGTTTTGAGAAAATTTTTATCAAAATCAAGAACGGCGTTTGGTTGCGGAGTCCATCCATACTGCCAGCAACAGAATCGCACCTTTAACGATATACTGCCAGAAGGTCGGTACATCCATCATACTCATGCCGTTATCCAGTGAAGCCATGATGAATGCCCCCATTACCGCTCCAGCCACGCTCCCGACGCCGCCTGCCAGACTGGTGCCGCCAATCACACATGCTGCAATTGCGTCCAGCTCGGCGATATTTCCCGCAGAAGGTGAACCAGCGCCAAGTCGAGAACTGAGGATTAATCCGGCGATGGCTACCATTAATCCGTTAATAGCGAACACGGCAAGTTTGGTGCGTTCAACGTTAATCCCGGAGAGCCGTGCTGCTTCCAGATTGCCGCCGATGGCATAAATGCGTCTTCCAAATGCCGTCCGCGTTGCCATAAACATTCCGCCGAGTAACAGCAACGTCAGCAGCAGAACAGGAGTGGGAACGCCACGGTAATCGTTCAACAGCCAGATTGCGCCTAAGACGATAATCGCCGTTAATGCCTGGCGACCGACAACTGCGGTAGAGGCCGGAGACTGCAAACCCAAAGCCTGACGGCGCATTCTTCCGCGCCATTGCCAGCCAACAAAAGCCATTAAGCCAAGCGCGCCAATGATGAAGCCGGTGCTGGCGGGTAGATAGCTTTGCCCGATTTGTGACATCGCGGCGCTGGTGGGGGATACAGTCGTGCCGTTGGTGATGCCAATGAGTATGCCGCGAAATGCCAACATGCCCGCGAGGGTGACAATAAATGAAGGGACTTTGCGGTACGCGACCCACCATCCGTTCCAGGCACCGAGAAGCAGTCCCAGAACCAACGTCACAATGATGGTAAGTGGCAAAGGCCAGCCTAGCCAGACGTCACAAATCGCCGCGACGCCACCTAATAGCCCCATCATTGAGCCGACGGAAAGGTCGATTTCAGCAGAAATTATGACGAACACCATTCCTACCGCGAGGATGCCGGTAATCGCGGTCTGGCGTAACAGGTTGGAGACGTTACGGGCGCTTAAGTAGGCACCATCGGTGGTCCAGGTAAAGAACAGCATGATTGCGATGATAGCTGCAATCATCACGAAGACCTGCAAATTCAGTGACTTAAGCCCGGAAAAGCCACCGGATGTCGGTACGGCCAATTTCACTTCAGACGGATTGCTTTTCGACATGATGTTCGCTCCTCAATGCGGCTTCCATCACCTGCTCCTGAGTCAGGTTATGATTTATCAGGTTGGCTTTTAGTTTCCCTTCATGCATCACCAGTACACGATCGCTAAGGCCGAGCACTTCAGGTAATTCGGAAGAGATGACAATAACGGCAATACCCTGCTGGACGAGTTGGTTAATTAATTTGTAGATCTCGTATTTCGCGCCAATATCGATACCCCTGGTAGGTTCATCAAGAATGAGAATGCGCGGGTTGAGTAACAGACAGCGAGCGAGGATCGCTTTTTGCTGATTGCCGCCGCTCAAACGTCCAATAGCAAGGTCGGGGGACGACGTTTTAACTTTGAGTTGCTGGATTGATTCCAGAATACATTTTTGCTCTGCCGCGTCATCAAGCTGGCTAATACCGCCGGTAAATTTATTGAGTGCGGCGAGGGTAATATTTTTACCAACCGCCATTACCGGAACGATGCCGTCGCGCTTTCTGTCTTCGGGTACCATCGCAATCCCCTGGGCGATGGCTTGCTGACAGTTACGAATATCTACCTGTTTGCCATCAATATAAATTTTTCCTTCCCATTGTCCGGGCCACACGCCAAACAGGCACTGAATGGTCTCGGTACGTCCGGCACCAACGAGTCCGGCAATACCCAGTATTTCGCCACGTTTCAGGGAAAACGAGACATCATTAACTCGTTTAATATGACGATTAACTGGATGCCATGCCGTCAGATGTTCAATACGTAATATTTCATCTCCGGTGGTATGTGGTTCATTAGGGTAAAGCGCGGTTAACTCTCGCCCGACCATCATGGTGATAATATCGTCTTCACTCATTCCGGCAGCATCACGCGTACCAATGTGCTGACCGTCGCGAATAACGCAAATCGTATCGGAAATCGCTTTGACTTCGTTGAGTTTGTGCGAAATATAAATACAGGCGATACCGTGCTGTTGTAGATCGCGAATAATATCCAGTAAAACCGACGTTTCCTGCTCAGTTAATGAGGCTGTCGGTTCATCGAGAATTAACAAGCGCACCTGTTTATTAAGTGCCTTAGCAATTTCAACCAGTTGTTGTTGCCCTAGCCCTAAATCGCCAACGCGGGTATCTGGTGAAATAAGTAAACTGACCTGTGCGAGCAGCTTCTGACAGCGTAGCGTCATCAGATCATAATCCATAATGCCATTATGGGTTATTTCGTTACCCAGGAAAATATTTTCCAGTACGGTCAATTCTTTCACCAGGGCCAATTCCTGGTGAATGATAGCGATACCTTTGCGTTCGGTATCGCGGATGTGACTCGCCTGAATCTCTTCTCCCGCAAAAATAATGTCGCCTTCGTAGGAGCCATGGGGATAAATACCACACAGCACTTTCATCAGCGTTGATTTACCAGACCCATTTTCCCCACAGAGTGAGACGATTTCGCCGGCATTCAACCGCAAGCTAACGTTATCAATTGCCTTCACACTGCCGAAGGTTTTGGTAATGTTTTTCATTTCAAGTAGATAAGGCATAACGACTCCACCTAAGCCAATTAATTTACACGGCATGGAGAGAAATCACGCCCCCGCTCTGTGCCGGGGCGTAATGCTTACAGCTCGCTCTCTTTGTGGAATCCGTCTTTAACTACCGTATCTTTGATGTTGTTTTTATTCACATCGATCGGTGTCAGCAGGCGGGAGGGAACATCTTTCAGACCATTATTCAGTGTGGTATCTGCTTTTGGTTCCTGACCATTGCCCAACTCAACGGCAATTTCTGCGGCAGTATTTGCCAACAATGTAATAGGTTTATACACCGTCATAGTTTGCGTACCGGCAGCAATACGTTTAATACCTGCGAGATCCGCATCCTGGCCGGATATTGCTACTTTCCCTGATAAACCTTGCGCGCTTAATGCCTGAATTGCCCCGCCTGCGGTGGCATCGTTTGAGGCAACCACGGCATCAATTTTGTTATTATTGGCGGTCAGCGCGTTTTCCATAATTTTCAGTGCGTTTTCCGGTAACCAGCCATCAACCCATTGGTCACCAACGACTTTAATTTTTCCGGAATCAACGTAAGGTTTTAACACTTTCATTTGTCCGGCGCGGAACAGCTTAGCGTTGTTATCTACCGGCGAACCGCCCATCAGGAAGTAATTACCTTGCGGAACAATATCGACCAGGGCTTTTGCCTGCAGTTCACCGACTTTTTCGTTATCGAAAGAAATATAAAAATCGATATCCGCATCGTTAATCATACGGTCGTAAGCTAATACTTTAATACCTTCTTGTTTGGCTTCTTTTACAACGTTACTTAATACCTGACCGTTATACGGAATAATGACAAGAACATCGACACCCCGGTTAATCATGTTTTCAATCTGCGACATTTGTGTTTCTTCATTGCCATTTGCAGACTGTACAAATACTTTCGCGCCGAGAGATTCTGCCTTTTTCACAAAGATATCTCGATCTTTTTGCCAGCGTTCAAGACGGAGATCATCAATCGCCATACCTATTTTGACTTCTTTGGCGTGAGCCGCAACGTTGGTAAGCAGAAGTGAGGTGCAAAGGGTGAGTAGAATGTTCTTTATTTTCATGGTGTAGGGCCTTCTGTAGTTAGAGGACAGCTTTAATAAGTAACAATCACCGCGATAAACGTAACCAATTTTTAGCAACTAAACAGGGGAAAACAATTACAGATTTTTATCTTTCGATTACGATTTTTGGTTTATTTCTTGATTTATGACCGAGATCTTACTTTTGTTGCGCAATTGTACTTATTGCATTTTTCTCTTCGAGGAATTACCCAGTTTCATCATTCCATTTTATTTTGCGAGCGAGCGCACACTTGTGAATTATCTCAATAGCAGTGTGAAATAACATAATTGAGCAACTGAAAGGGAGTGCCCAATATTACGACATCATCCATCACCCGCGGCATTACCTGATTATGGAGTTCAATATGCAAGCCTATTTTGACCAGCTCGATCGCGTTCGTTATGAAGGCTCAAAATCCTCTAACCCGTTAGCATTCCATCACTATAATCCCGACGAACTGGTGTTGGGCAAGCGTATGGAAGAGCACTTGCGTTTTGCCGCCTGCTACTGGCACACCTTCTGCTGGAACGGGGCGGACATGTTTGGTGTGGGGGCGTTTAATCGTCCGTGGCAGCAGCCTGGTGAGGCACTGGCGTTGGCGAAGCGTAAAGCAGATGTCGCATTTGAGTTTTTCCACAAGTTACATGTGCCATTTTATTGCTTCCACGATGTGGATGTTTCCCCTGAGGGCGCGTCGTTAAAAGAGTACATCAATAATTTTGCGCAAATGGTTGATGTCCTGGCAGGCAAGCAAGAAGAGAGCGGCGTGAAGCTGCTGTGGGGAACCGCTAACTGCTTTACAAACCCTCGCTACGGTGCGGGTGCGGCGACGAACCCAGATCCAGAAGTCTTTAGTTGGGCGGCGACGCAAGTTGTTACAGCGATGGAAGCAACCCATAAATTGGGCGGTGAAAACTATGTTCTGTGGGGCGGTCGTGAAGGTTACGAAACGCTGTTAAATACCGACTTGCGTCAGGAGCGTGAACAACTGGGCCGCTTTATGCAGATGGTGGTTGAGCATAAACATAAAATCGGTTTCCAGGGTACGTTGCTTATCGAACCGAAACCGCAAGAACCGACCAAACATCAATATGATTACGATGCTGCGACAGTCTATGGCTTCCTGAAACAGTTTGGTCTGGAAAAAGAGATTAAACTGAACATTGAAGCTAACCACGCGACGCTGGCAGGTCACTCTTTCCATCATGAAATTGCCACCGCCATTGCGCTTGGCCTGTTCGGTTCTGTCGACGCCAACCGTGGCGATGCACAACTGGGCTGGGACACCGACCAGTTCCCGAACAGTGTGGAAGAGAATGCGCTGGTGATGTATGAAATTCTCAAAGCAGGCGGTTTCACCACCGGTGGTCTGAACTTCGATGCCAAAGTCCGTCGTCAAAGTACTGATAAATATGATCTGTTTTACGGTCATATCGGCGCGATGGATACGATGGCGTTGGCGCTGAAAATTGCAGCACGCATGATTGAAGATGGCGAGCTGGATAAACGCATCGCGCAGCGTTATTCCGGCTGGAATAGCGAATTAGGCCAGCAAATCCTGAAAGGCCAAATGTCACTGGCAGATTTAGCCAAATATGCTCAGGAACATAATTTGTCTCCGGTGCATCAGAGTGGTCGCCAGGAGCAACTGGAAAATCTGGTAAACCATTATCTGTTCGACAAATAACGGCTAACTGTGCAGTCCGTTGGCCCGGTTATCGGTAGCGATACCGGGCATTTTTTTAAGGAACGATCGATATGTATATCGGGATAGATCTTGGCACCTCGGGCGTAAAAGTTATTTTGCTCAACGAGCAGGGTGAGGTGGTTGCTTCGCAAACGGAAAAGCTGACCGTTTCGCGCCCGCATCCACTCTGGTCGGAACAAGACCCGGAACAGTGGTGGCAGGCAACTGATCGCGCAATGAAAGCTCTGGGCGATCAGCATTCTCTGCAGGACGTTAAAGCATTGGGTATTGCCGGCCAGATGCACGGTGCAACCTTACTGGATGCCCAGCAACGGGTATTACGCCCTGCCATTTTGTGGAACGACGGGCGCTGTGCGCAAGAGTGCACTTTGCTGGAAGCGCGAGTTCCGCAATCACGGGTGATTACCGGTAACCTGATGATGCCCGGATTTACTGCGCCTAAATTGCTATGGGTTCAGCGGCATGAGCCGGAGATATTCCGTCAAATCGACAAAGTATTATTACCGAAAGATTACTTGCGTCTGCGTATGACGGGGGAGTTTGCCAGCGATATGTCTGACGCAGCTGGCACCATGTGGCTGGATGTCGCAAAGCGTGACTGGAGTGACGTCATGCTGCAGGCTTGCCACTTATCTCGTGACCAGATGCCCGCATTATACGAAGGCAGCGAAATTACTGGTGCTTTGCTACCTGAAGTTGCGAAAGCGTGGGGTATGGCGGCAGTGCCAGTTGTCGCAGGCGGTGGTGATAATGCAGCTGGTGCGGTTGGTGTAGGAATGGTTGATGCTAATCAGGCAATGTTATCGCTGGGGACGTCGGGGGTCTATTTTGCTGTCAGCGAAGGGTTCTTAAGCAAGCCAGAAAGCGCCGTACACAGCTTTTGCCATGCGCTCCCGCAGCGTTGGCATTTAATGTCTGTGATGCTGAGTGCAGCGTCGTGTCTGGATTGGGCCGCGAAATTAACGGGCCTGAACAATGTCCCAGCTTTAATCGCGGCTGCTCAACAGGCTGATGAAAGTGCCGAGCCAGTTTGGTTTCTGCCTTATCTTTCCGGCGAGCGTACACCACACAATAATCCCCAGGCGAAGGGGGTTTTCTTTGGTTTGACCCATCAACATGGTGCTAATGAACTGGCGCGAGCAGTGCTGGAAGGCGTGGGTTATGCGCTGGCAGATGGCATGGATGTCGTACATGCCTGCGGCATTAAACCGCAAAGTGTTACGTTGATTGGTGGCGGGGCGCGTAGTGAGTACTGGCGTCAGATGCTGGCGGATATCAGCGGTCAGCAACTCGATTACCGCACGGGGGGGGATGTGGGGCCAGCACTGGGCGCAGCAAGGCTGGCGCAGATTGCGGCGAATCCAGAGAAATCGCTCATTGAGTTGTTGCCACAACTGCCGTTAGAACAGTCGCATTTACCAGATGCGCAGCGTTATGCCACTTATCAGCCACGACGTGAAACGTTCCGTCGCCTCTATCAGCAACTTCTGCCATTAATGGCGTAAACGTTATCCCCTGCCTGACCGGGTGGGGGATAATTCACATCTATATATATCAGTAATTAATTAATATTTAGTATGAATTTATTCTGAAATCATTTGTTAATGGCATTTTTCAGTTTTGTCTTTCGTTGGTTACTCGTAATGTATCGCTGGTAGATATGGAGATCGTTATGAAAACCTCAAAGACTGTGGCAAAACTATTATTTGTTGTCGGGGCGCTGGTTTATCTGCTTGGGCTATGGATCTCATGCCCATTGTTAAGTGGAAAAGGCTATTTTCTTGGCGTGTTAATGACGGCAACTTTTGGCAACTATGCATATCTTCGCGCAGAAAAACTCGGGCAACTGGATGATTTTTTTATCCATGTCTGCCAGTTAGTTGCGTTAATCACTATCGGTCTCTTGTTTATCGGTGTTTTAAACGCACCTATCAATGCTTATGAAATGGTGATCTACCCTATCGCCTTTTTTGTCTGCTTGTTTGGTCAAATGCGTTTGTTTCGCCCGGCATGAGCAACATAAAGCTCTTACACATTCAGGAATGAAAGGAATACTGTGATGGACAACAAAATATCAACCTATTCTCCGGCATTTAGTATTGTGTCATGGATAGCTCTTGTTGGTGGTATCGTTACCTATCTGTTAGGGCTATGGAATGCAGAGATGCAGTTAAATGAAAAAGGATATTATTTTGCCGTGCTGGTGCTAGGACTGTTTTCTGCGGCATCTTATCAAAAGACCGTTCGGGACAAGTATGAAGGCATACCGACCACCTCCATTTATTATATGACCTGCCTGACTGTCTTTATTATCTCTGTTGCGTTACTGATGGTAGGTCTGTGGAATGCGACGTTATTACTCAGCGAGAAAGGTTTTTATGGACTGGCTTTCTTCTTAAGCTTGTTTGGTGCAGTAGCGGTGCAGAAGAATATTCGTGATGCCGGAATAAACCCACCAAAAGAAACACAGGTTACCCAGGAAGAATACAGCGAATAATTCACGTAAGCCCGGTCAGTCCAATGTGACCGGGCTTTTATTTAACTCACTAGTCTGTTTCTGTCGATTCGTTGTACCAGCACAGAAAGTAACAAACTCGCTGCCAACGTCGCGCAAAAGATCCAAATAATATCCAGTATTGGCCAGTTTTTAAGCTCAATCCCCCGGGTGCGCAGCGCATGGATAATCAATGCATGGAACCCGTATATACCTAAAGAATGGCGTGATATCAGCCCAAGCCCGGGAACAGTGTGTGTATCCAGCGTGTTTTTAACCAGAGTCAATAGTGCGATTGCGCAGATAAAAACCATCGGCCCACAGTAAAGATACCAGGTATCGGCAAAATTTCCGCGCCACTGCAATTCATATAATGTCCCGCGAGAGATAATAAAAACCCCCGTCGCAAACAGTGCGGCGCACACCCACGACAGTGCTTTATGCTGTGTGTCCATCATCCCTATAGCGCGGCCCAACATGCCATACAGGATGTAGTAAAAAGTATCGCCATTGATATATAAGTTAATTGGCAGCCATTCAAAACCGTCAATTTTCTGCGGCACTGTGTTTGGGTTAGCGATAATACCAATCACCACCATTAGTACCAGCAACATTTTTCCGCCGACGTTCTTCACCTGAATCAGCGGTGAAACCAGATAAATCACCGCAATCGCGAAGAAAAACCATAAGTGGTAAAACACTGGCTTTTGCAGCAGGTTTTTCAGCGCTAACTCCACATTGATGGAGGTAAACAGCGCAATGTAGAGCAGTGCGATTGCGCTATAAAAAAGCAGACATAAGCCGATACGTAAGAAATGGCGCGGCTGGGCGCTGCGTTCGCCAAAAAAGAGATAGCCGGAAATCATGAAAAATAGCGGCACGCTGACACGAGAGGCAGAATTCAGAACATTGGCGATATCCCAGGTGACGAGGCTAACACTATGAGCATTGGTCACATACCAGGTAGTGGTGTGAATCATCACCACCATTAAACATGCTATCCCTCGCAGGTTATCAATCCAGTAAATTTTGGGCTGCATCTGTGTCTCTGTATCTGGTTAAAAAAAGTCTGACCGATAAATCATTCGGTTGGCACACTGGAATAATCTGAGTTTTATCACTACAGCTTATAGAGGCTTGAGGAAATTCGTAAGATATCAGCCACTATACCGATATAAATAATAAGACTCACCTGCAAACCAGACGGTAATTTAATGATGATGAACTCTTTCTTTCCGGCAATGGTGCTTGTAGTGTTAGTGGGATGCTCGACACCGCCACCCGTGCAGAAAGCACAACGGGTAAAAGTTGATCCGCTGCGTTCGTTGAATATGGAAGCGTTATGCAAGGATCAGGCGGCAAAACGTTATAACACCGGCGAGCAAAAAATCGACGTCACCGCCTTCGAACAGTTCCAGGGAAGCTACGAAATGCGCGGTTATACCTTCCGGAAAGAGCAGTTTGTCTGTTCTTTTGACGCGGATGGCCATTTTTTGCATCTTTCCATGCGTTAAGCCCTGCTTTTTCCCGTTTCGTACTGTATATCTTCCATCCAGCGGGTATACTGATCCCTTCCTTTAAATCCACACGTATCCAGCACGAAATAATATGCAAAAGTTTGATACCAGGACCTTCCAGGGCTTGATCCTGACCTTACAGGATTACTGGGCTCGCCAGGGCTGCACCATTGTTCAACCATTGGACATGGAAGTCGGCGCGGGAACCTCTCACCCAATGACCTGTCTGCGCGCGCTGGGGCCAGAACCGATGGCGGCTGCTTATGTTCAGCCTTCTCGTCGCCCGACCGATGGTCGCTACGGCGAAAACCCCAACCGCTTACAGCACTACTATCAGTTCCAGGTGGTCATTAAGCCATCGCCGGACAATATTCAGGAGCTGTACCTTGGTTCTCTGAAAGAGCTGGGCATGGACCCGACTATCCACGATATCCGTTTCGTGGAAGATAACTGGGAAAACCCGACTTTGGGTGCCTGGGGGCTGGGCTGGGAAGTGTGGCTGAACGGCATGGAAGTGACGCAGTTCACTTACTTCCAGCAGGTTGGTGGTCTGGAGTGTAAACCGGTTACCGGCGAGATCACCTACGGTCTGGAACGTCTGGCCATGTACATTCAGGGCGTAGACAGCGTTTACGACCTGGTCTGGAGCGACGGCCCGCTGGGTAAAACCACCTACGGCGACGTGTTCCATCAGAACGAAGTGGAGCAGTCCACTTACAACTTCGAATACGCGGATGTGGACTTCCTGTTCACCTGCTTCGAGCAATACGAGAAAGAAGCGCAGCAGCTGCTGGCGCTGGAAAATCCGCTGCCGTTGCCAGCCTACGAGCGTATTCTGAAAGCCGCCCACAGCTTCAACCTGCTGGATGCGCGTAAAGCCATCTCCGTCACTGAGCGTCAGCGCTATATTCTGCGCATTCGCACCCTGACCAAAGCAGTGGCAGAAGCATACTACGCTTCCCGTGAAGCCCTCGGCTTCCCGATGTGCAACAAAGATAAGTAAGAGGCGGCTATGTCTGAGAAAACTTTTCTGGTGGAAATCGGCACTGAAGAGCTGCCACCAAAAGCACTGCGCAGCCTGGCTGAGTCCTTTGCTGCGAACTTTACTGCGGAGCTGGATAACGCTGGCCTCGCACACGGCACCGTTCAATGGTTTGCTGCTCCGCGTCGTCTGGCGCTGAAAGTAGCTAACCTGGCGGAAGCGCAACCGGATCGTGAAATCGAAAAACGCGGCCCGGCGATTGCCCAGGCGTTCGACGCTGAAGGCAAACCGAGCAAAGCGGCAGAAGGCTGGGCGCGTGGTTGCGGTATTACCGTTGACCAGGCTGAGCGTCTGACTACCGATAAAGGCGAATGGCTGCTGTATCGCGCCCACGTGAAGGGCGAAAGCACCGAAGCCCTGCTGCCGAATATGGTCGCCACTTCGCTGGCGAAGCTGCCGATCCCGAAACTGATGCGTTGGGGCGCAAGCGACGTGCACTTCGTGCGTCCGGTTCACACCGTGACCCTGCTGCTGGGCGACAAAGTTATTCCGGCTACCATTCTGGGCATTCAGTCCGATCGTGTGATTCGCGGCCATCGTTTTATGGGCGAGCCGGAATTTACTATCGACAATGCCGATCAGTATCCGGAAATTCTGCGTGAGCGCGGGAAAGTTATCGCCGATTACGAAGAACGTAAGGCGAAGATTAAAGCCGATGCCGAAGAAGCCGCGCGTAAGATTGGCGGTAACGCTGACTTAAGCGAAAGCCTGCTGGAAGAAGTCGCTTCGCTGGTGGAATGGCCGGTTGTGCTGACCGCAAAATTCGAAGAGAAATTCCTCGCGGTGCCGTCTGAAGCGCTGGTTTACACCATGAAAGGTGACCAGAAATACTTCCCGGTGTATGCGAACGACGGCAAACTGCTGCCGAACTTTATCTTCGTTGCCAATATCGAATCGAAAGATCCGCAGCAAATTATCTCTGGTAACGAGAAAGTCGTTCGTCCACGTCTGGCGGATGCCGAGTTCTTCTTCAACACCGACCGTAAAAAACGTCTGGAAGATAACCTGCCGCGCCTGCAAACCGTGCTGTTCCAGCAACAACTGGGTACGCTGCGCGACAAAACTGACCGCATTCAGGCGCTGGCTGGCTGGATTGCTGAACAGATTGGCGCTGACGTGAATCATGCCACCCGTGCGGGCCTGCTGTCTAAGTGTGACCTGATGACTAACATGGTCTTCGAGTTCACCGACACCCAGGGCGTTATGGGGATGCACTACGCGCGTCACGATGGCGAAGCGGAAGATGTTGCCGTGGCGCTGAACGAGCAGTATCAGCCGCGCTTTGCCGGTGATGACCTGCCGTCTAACCCGGTAGCCTGTGCGCTGGCGATAGCTGACAAGATGGATACTCTGGCGGGTATCTTCGGTATCGGCCAGCATCCGAAAGGCGACAAAGACCCGTTTGCGTTGCGTCGTGCCGCACTTGGCGTGCTGCGTATTATCGTTGAGAAGAACCTCAACCTTGATCTGCAAACGCTGACCGAAGAAGCGGTGCGTCTGTATGGCGATAAGCTGACTAATTCCAACGTGGTTGATGACGTTATCGACTTTATGCTCGGTCGCTTCCGCGCCTGGTATCAGGACGAAGGTTACACCGTTGACACCATCCAGGCGGTACTGGCGCGTCGTCCGACTCGTCCGGCTGATTTCGATGCCCGAATGAAAGCGGTATCGCACTTCCGTACCCTGGATGCAGCTGCAGCACTGGCGGCGGCGAACAAGCGTGTATCTAACATTCTGGCGAAATCTGACGAAGTGCTGAGCGACCGCGTGAATGCCTCTACTCTGAAAGAGCCGGAAGAAATTAAACTGGCGATGCAGGTTGTGGTGCTACGTGACAAGCTAGAGCCGTACTTTGCTGAAGGTCGTTACCAGGATGCGCTGGTCGAACTGGCTGAGCTGCGTGAACCGGTTGATGCCTTCTTCGATAAAGTGATGGTCATGGTTGATGACAAAGAATTGCGAATCAACCGTCTTACCATGCTGGAGAAACTGCGCGAATTATTCCTGCGAGTTGCGGATATTTCGCTGTTGCAGTAATAACGTCGTTATTAAAAAGCCTGCCATCTGGCAGGCTTTTTTATCGCTAAATAATAGAGCAACCTTTAATAATCTTCTGATGAATAAAGATTGTCTCATATATTAATTTTATGAGATTTTTTTAGGATTATATCAAGGAGAAGAAACGAACTTATTAAGCTAGAATAGCTGCGGGTGCTTGAGACTGTTTGTCTCAGGTATTCACCGAAAGGCAGACAGAGAAAAGCCCCACCTGACTATAAATCAAAGTGAGGCTACCCTATGCCTGAACACCATAAGGTTAGCCTCTTACTCGTTGGAAATCAACACAGGAGGCTGGGAATGCCGCAGAAATATAGATTACTTTCTTTAATAGTGATTTGTTGCACGCTTTTATTTTTCACCTGGATGATAAGAGATTCACTGTGTGAATTGCATATTAAACAGGGGAGTTATGAGCTGGCGGCATTTTTAGCCTGCAATTTGAAAGAGTAAGAGTCTTCGGCGGGAAGTTATTCCCGCCTTTCTTACGGCGTTGCGCATTCTCATTGCACCCAAATTTATTCTTCACAAAAATAATAATAGATTTTATTACGCGAACGATTATTTATTTCCTGAATAAACAAATAAAAAAATCCCCGCCATTTGGCAGGGATCTTAGATTCTGTGCTTTTAAGCAGAGATTACAGGCTGGTTACGTTACCAGCTGCCGGGCCTTTAGCGCCGCTTTCGATGGTGAAGGACACTTTCTGACCTTCGTCCAGAGATTTGTAACCATCGTTCTGGATAGCAGAGAAGTGTACGAACACGTCTTTAGAGCCATCGTCAGGAGTGATGAAGCCGAAGCCTTTGTCAGCGTTGAACCATTTTACGATACCAGTCATTTTACCGGACATAGTGTATTACCTTTAATAATTTAAATGTGCCTTTCGGCGATATGGCGTGCTTTACAGATTTTGAAGCGTTAAAGGAAATGCACTACGAGGGGTATCAACGATAACTCTTGAAGGGACTTGCCTTACTACACTGCTTTAATGGTCTGTACGTCAAACCGTTGATGTGCATTAAGCCACGCATTGGCGGGTGATGCAACAATTATTTTTCATATTTATGATTAATCGGTTGGAAAACGGTCCTGTCATCAGGACCGTAAACAGCAATAAAGTGGATAAAAGTCTATTCCATCAACTGCTTACTTAACGCTGGGTTAGCTTGAATCAGACGCATCAATTTTAGTTCGGCACTTGAAGGCTTAACGCGTCGGGATTCCCATTCCTTTACCATGGCGACGGTAACGCCCAAAACCCGAGCGAAATCATCGATTTTTAACCCCGTACCTTTACGTAACTGCTCAATCTCGGTACAGGACGTTGTTCTGTGCGTCAGAGTAATCTTCTGCGTTTCATCTTTAAAAACAATCTGTTCCAGGCTGCTCAACAGCTCATGCATGGGATCTTTATATTCCATTGAAAACTCCTCAAATCACACTGCGGGATCGTGAATTGCATCGAAGCTCATTAAGAATAGTCGGGAAAAACAGACACAGCGGGGTGTAGTCAGGGCATGCTCTGGCTATGATTCGATTCAGCCAGTCATTTAGCGTGACTTATAGCCACCTAACGATCTGATAAATGCCGATATATCTCTTACCACTCCCGGTTTGTAAAGATTTCGAAAATCTAACGTTCTGAGAAGGCGTAAATCTCTGGCTACAAAAAAAGCAACGGCACTATCATTTTTTAACAATGAAACAACAAATTAACCTTGTTTCGTTTTCTCCATTATTTTACCAGGAAGATTACGTAGAAAGGGTATCCTGCAAGCCTGTCCTGGACTATCCTTGTCACGTCAGACACGCGTGTGTCGTTGTGCGCTTTTTTTGGGTGAAAGGAGTAAGAAAATGGCGACAGGAAAGTCCTGCTCTCGCTGGTTTGCGCCTCTTGCGGCGTTATTAATGGTAGTTAGCCTGAGTGGGTGTTTTGATAAAGAAGGCGATCAGCGTAAAGCGTTTATCGACTTCCTGCAGAATACAGTGATGCGTAGCGGTGAACGTCTACCAACCCTGACTGCCGATCAGAAAAAACAGTTTGGTCCTTTTGTCTCTGATTACGCGATTCTGTATGGTTATTCACAGCAGGTGAATCAGGCGATGGATTCCGGTCTGCGCCCGGTTGTAGACAGCGTTAACGCAATTCGCGTACCGCAGGATTACGTTACGCAAAGCGGCCCATTGCGTGAAATGAACGGTTCTCTGGGTGTGCTGGCGCAACAGCTGCAAAATGCGAAGTTGCAGGCCGATGCTGCGCACTCTGCGCTAAAACAGAGCGATGACCTGAAACCGGTTTTCGATCAGGCATTCACCAAAGTGGTAACGACGCCAGCTGATGCTTTGCAACCGTTGATTCCGGCAGCACAAACTTTCACGCAACAACTGGTGATGGTTGGAGACTACATTGCTCAGCAAGGTACTCAGGTGAGTTTTGTCGCAAATGGCATCCAGTTCCCGACTTCGCAGCAGGCAAGTGAATATAACAAACTGATTGCGCCATTACCGGCACAGCATCAGGCGTTTAATCAGGCCTGGACTACAGCAGTCACTGCAACCCAATAAAGAGTAAAAGCCCGAGCGATTATCGGGCTTTACTTCCCGCAGTCGCGGTTAGTCCGCGACGTGCGGATTCACACAGTTCTTCTCAACCTTTCCTTGTAACGCATCAATCAAGTTATCCACGGCACAGGCAGCCATACCATAACGCGTCTCATGAGTGGCTGAACCAATATGCGGTACCGCGACGACATTTGCCATTGAGAGCAACGGCGAATCTACAGACAGTGGCTCTTGTTCGAAGACATCCAGCCCGGCGGCGTGAATTTCCCCTTTCTGCAATGCAGCAATCAGTGCATTTTCATCTACCACCGGGCCACGTCCGGCATTAATGAAAATGGCGGAGGATTTCATTTTGGCGAATTGTTCTGCGCCAAACAGATGATGCGTTTCATCAGTTAACGGCAGGATCAGGCAAACGAAATCGGATTCTTGTAACAGTGTATCCAGATCGCAGTAACGAGCGTTGAAGCGCTCTTCTGCTTCTGTATGGTGGCGGCGCGCGTTATAGAGGATGGGCATATTGAAGCCAAAGTGCGCACGTTGTGCCAGCGCCATGCCGATCCGTCCCATCCCGACAATGCCCAGTGTTTTATGGTGAACGTCAGTGCCGTACCAGTCCGGGCCTATGCTCGCGGTCCATTCGCCTGCTTTTACCCGTTCTGCTACCTCCACAACCCGACGAGCGGTAGACAACACCAGCGCCATCAGCGTATCGGCGACGGTTTCTGTTAATACGGTTGGTGTGTGCATCAGCAGAATTTTTCGGGCGGTAAGCGCATCGACATCAAAATTGTCATAGCCGACGGAGATCGTTGATGTGGCACGCAGTTTCGGCATTTTTTCCAGCAATGCGGCATCAACATTCTCGTTTGAACCCAGTAAACCTTCAGCTTCGGCAAAAATTGCTGCATTTTGTTCGATGGTTTGTGGGCTGAGGTTTGCCACCTGATGAACGGTGAAATGCTCTTGCAGGCGTTGCAGTAAATCATCAGGTAAGGCTTTGTAGAGGATAACGGACGGCTTCATTCTTCTCTCCATTCACTGATAAGGCGATCACCTTAGCCTGAAATATGATGAAGGAAAACTGAAGAATGCCAGGTGATTTTTGCATCACCTGGCATGAAAGGGATTACAGCGGGCTTAAGGTAATTTCTACACGGCGGTTTTGCGCCTTACCTTCTGCGGTGCTGTTGCTGGCGATTGGGTTAGCCGGGCCAAGGCCCTGAGTACGGATGCGGCTGGCGTCCACGCCCTGGGTGATCAACGCGCTGGCAACGGAATCCGCACGCTGCTGGGAGAGACGCATGTTCAGGTCGTGACCACCCGTGCTGTCGGTATAACCAATCACGTTAACCGCCGTTTTCGGATACTCTTTCAGCACCATTGCCACGCCGGTTAGGGTGTTAGCGCCTGCCGGTTTCAGGGTCGCGCTGCTGCTGTCGAAGGTTACATTGTTCGGCATATTGAGGATAATGTTATCCCCGCTGCGGGTTACGCTAACACCAGTGCCGCGCATTTTGTCACGTAGCTTCGCTTCCTGCACATCCATGTAATAACCAACGCCGCCGCCCAGAGCTGCACCCGCTGCTGCGCCAATCAGCGCGCCTTTACCGCGATCTTTCTTCGAAGAAGAGAGCGCACCAATACCCGCGCCAACGAGAGAGCCCAGACCTGCACCGATAGCAGATTTACCTGCTTCGCGTTCACCTGTGTAAGGGTTAGTGGTGCAGCCAGATACCGCCAGAGCGCCACTCACTACGGCGGCAATAAGATAAACACGTTTCTTCATTGTTAATCCTTAATAACCTTTTTATTCTTTGCCACGGGTTCCGTGGCGGGAGATTATGCCGCGTGAACATGAAGATTATTCCTGGGAATACTCGGAAATTTGTAAGTAATATTTAACTGCTCAATACATCTAATCTTTCAGGAGCCTTTGGTTTGGCCAACTCATCCTCACGATATTCCGTTCTGACTGCCGCCCACTGGGGGCCCATGCTGGTTGAAACTGACGGCGAAACCGTGTTTAGCTCGCGTGGCGCGTTATCCAGAGGAATGGATAACTCCTTGCAGAGCGCGGTTCGCGACCAGGTTCACAGCAATACGCGGGTACGATTTCCCATGGTGCGCAAAGGCTTTCTCGCGTCACCGGCAAACCCACAAGGCATTCGTGGGCAGGATGAATTTGTTCGCGTGAGTTGGGATGAGGCGCTGGATCTTATTCACCAACAACATAAACGCATTCGTGAGGCTTATGGTCCGGCATCGATTTTTGCGGGTTCCTACGGCTGGCGTTCAAACGGCGTGCTGCATAAGGCCTCGACATTATTACAACGCTATATGGCGCTGGCGGGTGGATATACCGGGCATCTGGGGGATTATTCGACCGGCGCCGCACAGGCGATCATGCCGTATGTCGTGGGGGGCAGCGAAGTTTATCAACAGCAGACCAGTTGGCCGCTGGTGCTGGAACATAGCGATGTCGTGGTGTTGTGGAGTGCTAACCCTCTCAATACGCTGAAAATTGCGTGGAATGCATCCGATGAGCAGGGGCTTTCTTACTTTTCCGCACTGCGTGACAGCGGGAAAAAGCTGATCTGCATTGATCCAATGCGATCGGAAACCGTCGATTTCTTTGGCGATAAAATGGAGTGGGTGGCACCGCACATGGGCACCGATGTTGCGCTGATGCTGGGGATCGCCCATACGCTGGTGGAAAATGGCTGGCACGACGAAGCGTTTCTGGCGCGTTGCACCACAGGTTATGACGTCTTCGCCTCTTATTTGCTGGGCGAGAGTGACGGAATAGCGAAAAATGCCGAATGGGCGGCAGAGATTTGTGGGATTAACGCAGAGAAAATCCGCGAACTGGCGGCTATTTTTCATCAAAATACCACCATGCTGATGGCTGGCTGGGGAATGCAACGCCAGCAGTTTGGTGAGCAAAAACACTGGATGATCGTCACCCTGGCAGCAATGTTAGGGCAAATCGGCACGCCTGGCGGGGGCTTTGGTCTTTCTTACCATTTTGCCAATGGTGGTAACCCCACGCGCCGCGCTGCGGTGCTCTCTTCCATGCAGGGTAGCTTGCCAGGTGGCACCGATGCGGTAGATAAAATCCCCGTAGCCCGTATTGTTGAAGCTCTGGAAAACCCTGGCGGTGCATACCAACACAATGGCATGAACCGTCACTTCCCGGATATTCGTTTTATCTGGTGGGCGGGCGGCGCCAACTTTACTCATCATCAGGATACCAATCGTCTGATTCGTGCCTGGCAAAAACCGGAGCTGGTGGTGATCTCCGAATGCTTCTGGACGGCAGCGGCGAAACACGCCGATATCGTCCTCCCTGCAACCACCTCGTTTGAGCGTAATGACCTCACCATGACCGGCGATTACAGTAATCAGCATCTGGTGCCGATGAAGCAAGTGGTGCCACCACGTGATGAAGCGCGTAATGATTTTGATGTTTTTGCCGAGTTGAGTGAACGCTGGGAGAAGGGCGGCGGTGCGCGGTTTACGGAAGGGAAAAGTGAGCTGCAATGGCTGGAAACGTTTTATAACGTCGCCCGGCAACGTGGGACAAGCCAGCGGGTTGAATTGCCGCCTTTTGCTGAGTTCTGGGAAGCCAACCAGTTAATTGAGATGCCGGAAAACCCGGACAGCGAGCGGTTTATTCGCTTCGCCGATTTTCGCCGCGATCCGCAGGCGCATCCATTAAAAACCGCCAGCGGCAAAATTGAAATCTTCTCGCAGCGTATTGCCGATTACGCTTATCCGGATTGCCCTGGGCATCCAATGTGGCTGGAGCCGGACGAATGGCAGGGCAATGCCGAACCGGAACAGTTGCAGGTACTTTCTGCTCATCCGGCACATCGTCTGCACAGCCAGCTGAATTACAGTTCTCTGCGCGAATTGTACGCGGTGGCAAATCGTGAGCCTGTCACCATTCATCCTGACGATGCCCAGGCGCGCGGCATACAAGATGGCGATATTGTTCGGTTGTGGAACGCACGCGGGCAAATTCTTGCCGGAGCGGTCATTAGCGAGGGAATTAAACCTGGCGTGATTTGCATTCATGAAGGGGCATGGCCGGATCTGGATTTAACCGCTGACGGTATTTGTAAAAACGGCGCGGTGAACGTTCTGACCAAAGATCTCCCCAGCTCGCGGCTGGGGAATGGCTGTGCGGGTAATACGGCGCTGGCATGGCTGGAAAAATACAACGGTCCGGAACTGACACTTACAGCGTTTGAACCACCGGCCAGCTCATAATCCAGGTGGGTAGTTGGGTTTCATCCTGCCATGCGCAGTCGACAATGTGAAAACCCTGCGCATGGTAAAAATCTATCGCCGGTTGATTTTTTTGATAAACCTCCAGCATCAGATGGGGATGGCGCTGCTGCACATACTGCATTAGCGCCTTACCAATACCGCGTCTGACGGCCTTCGGTGCGATAAACATTGCAGCCAGAAATCGGTCTTCCATAATGCTGACAAAACCGAGAAGCTTACCGTCTTCTTCCCAGACCCAGTTTTGCGCGTTGGCAAGATAGGCATCCCGCACCAGCGGAATGCAATCACGCCAGTAATTCGCTTTTATAAAGGGATGCCCCCAGGTTGTACTTTCCAGCCACAATTCGAGGATCGCGGGGAGTTCTGAACGTTGCGCTTCCCGAATCATTCTTTATTTCCCGGATAGCAACAGCAGCCAACCACATGATCATTCACCAGCCCACATGCCTGCATAAAGGAGTAACAGATTGTGGTACCAACAAACTTAAAACCACGCTTTTTCAGGGCTTTAGATAGAGCGTCGGAGGCGGGCGTAGATGTAGGGATTTCGCTCAACGTTGTGGCTTGTGTCACCTGTGGTTGATGATTGACAAAGGACCAAACAAAGTCGGCAAACGGTTCGCCGTTCTGTTCCATTTGCAGGTACGCCCGCGCATTACCAATAATTGCCTGAATTTTCCCGCGATGGCGGATAATCCCGGCGTCCTGTACCAGTCTTTCGACATCCTCTTCCTGCATTGCAGCCACCTTCACCGGATCGAACTGATGAAAGCTGGCGCGATAGTTTTCGCGTTTTTTGAGGACGGTGATCCACGATAACCCTGCTTGTTGCCCTTCAAGGCAGATCATTTCGAACAGTTTTTTACTGTCAGTTTCAGGCACGCCCCACTCATTATCATGGTAGGCAATATAAAGCGGGTCCTGACTCACCCAGCCGCAACGTTCCATACTTTCCCTCGCTATGTACCCGATCGTAAAAATTTCAGCCGCTTTTCTTGACGCATCGGTGAAAAAGTCAATATTTAATACAGGGCTACTATGCCCGATATCCTTCATACAATGACAATAATATTGCCGAATTCGGCTCTTCCCTGGAGTCGTGTTAATGATCATAAAAAAAAGCGGTGGTCGCTGGCAGTTAAGCCTGCTGGCGAGCGTGGTAATCAGTGCCTTTTTTCTCAACACAGCTTACGCCTGGCAACAAGAATATATCGTTGATACGCAACCCGGACATTCCACAGAGCGCTACACCTGGGATAGCGATCATCAACCTGATTACAACGATATTCTGTCGCAACGTATTCAAAGTAGCCAAAGGGCGCTGGGACTGGAAGTCAATCTGGCGGAAGAAACCCCTGTGGATGTGACCAGCAGTATGAGTATGGGCTGGAATTTTCCTTTATATGAACAGGTTACAACCGGCCCGGTCGCGGCATTACATTACGATGGTACAACCACCTCGATGTATAACGAGTTTGGCGACAGTACTACTACACTGACTGATCCGTTATGGCATGCCAGTGTGAGTACCTTAGGCTGGCGTGTTGACTCCCGGCTTGGCGATCTCCGACCTTGGGCGCAAATCAGCTATAACCAGCAATTTGGCGAGAATATCTGGAAGGCGCAATCAGGCTTAAGCCGGATGACGGCGACAAACCAGAACGGCAACTGGCTGGATGTCACGGTAGGTGCTGATATGTTGCTCAATCAAAATATTGCCGCCTACGCTGCGTTATCTCAGGCAGAAAATACCACGAACAATAATGACTATCTGTATACGATGGGGGTTAGTGCCAGATTTTAACGTTATGGAAACAATTGAAACCCATAAATAACAACTAATGTGGCGATAGTGGGGACTAACTTACTAAATAATAAATTTGGTGAATAATTGTCGAGTCATTCATTCCTGAACTAATGCATTTCATTCCGTTCTGATGGCATTTCATGCCGTTTTTCCCCAGGCATAAAGTGCACTTCGTTATGGTTGTCAGCAGAGATTTTTCCTTTTTATTACTGCAGGAATACTGCCATGACACCTTCAAATTATCAGCGTACTCGCTGGCTGACACTCATCGGTACTATCATTACCCAGTTTGCCCTGGGGTCGGTTTATACCTGGAGTCTGTTTAACGGCGCGCTTTCTGCCAAGCTGGGGGCTCCGGTAAGCCAGGTTGCTTTCTCTTTCGGCTTGTTAAGTCTGGGGCTGGCAATTTCGTCTTCTGTTGCGGGCAAATTGCAAGAACGTTTTGGTGTTAAACGCGTCACTATGGCTTCCGGCATTTTGCTGGGATTAGGTTTCTTCCTGACAGCACATTCCAACAACCTGATGATGCTGTGGTTAAGCGCCGGTGTGTTGGTTGGTCTGGCGGATGGTGCGGGTTACCTGTTGACGCTCTCTAACTGCGTGAAGTGGTTCCCGGAGCGTAAGGGACTCATCTCTGCTTTCGCTATTGGTTCTTATGGACTTGGTAGTCTGGGTTTCAAATTTATCGATACGCAACTGTTGGAAACGGTCGGTCTGGAAAAAACCTTTGTTATTTGGGGCGCGATTGTACTGGTGATGATTATCTTTGGCGCAACGTTAATGAAAGATGCGCCGAAACAGGAAGTGAAAACCAGCAATGGTGTGGTGGAGAAGGATTACACGCTGGCAGAGTCGATGCGTAAACCGCAGTACTGGATGTTAGCAGTTATGTTCCTGACTGCCTGCATGAGTGGCCTGTATGTGATTGGCGTGGCGAAAGATATCGCTCAAAGTCTGGCGCATCTTGATGCAATTTCCGCAGCCAATGCTGTGACGGTTATTTCCATCGCCAACCTTTCTGGTCGTCTGGTGCTGGGCATTCTGTCTGACAAAATCGCCCGTATCCGTGTTATCACCATTGGTCAGGTCATTTCGCTGGTGGGCATGGCGGCCCTGCTGTTTGCACCATTGAATGCAGTGACGTTCTTTGCAGCGATTGCCTGCGTGGCATTTAACTTCGGCGGCACTATCACTGTGTTCCCGTCACTGGTCAGTGAGTTCTTCGGCCTAAATAATCTGGCAAAAAACTACGGTGTGATTTACCTCGGTTTCGGTATCGGCAGCATTTGTGGTTCGATTATCGCTTCACTGTTTGGCGGATTCTATGTGACATTCTACGTGATTTTCGCCCTGCTGATTCTGTCACTGGCGCTTTCTACGACGATTCGCCAGCCAGAGCAGAAAATGTTGCGTGAGGCGCATGGCTCCCTTTAATGACCTGCCGCGAGCTACTGGGCTTTAGCCTTAGTGTGAATCAAACGCTTCAACGCAATGTATAAACAATGACGCGTAAAATTTGGGCCAGTGAACTGGCCCTTTTTACTGCTTTTTGTAACGCTAAAGTCTCTTTTCAAACTTGCATTTTTGTAAATTTGTGCTTCATGCACACTCTTTCCCCACACTTTTTCCCTTTGCTGTGGTCTACTTATTCGCGCGTGTAGATTTTACTTATCTGACTACCTCCGCACTTTTCCCCTGCCGGGCCTGAAAAGCCACTAAGCAGGGTGTTATCACCTGTTTGTCCAGGGTTTGTTTGCATGAGATACATCAAATCGATTACACAGCAGAAGCTGAGCTTTTTGCTTGCAATCTATATTGGCCTTTTTATGAATGGCGCGGTTTTTTACCGCCGCTTCGGCAGCTATGCGCACGATTTTACCGTCTGGAAAGGCGTTTCTGCTGTTGTTGAACTGGTCGCTACCGTACTGGTGACCTTCTTTTTACTGCGTCTGCTTTCGCTGTTTGGCCGCCGCAGCTGGCGAATTCTGGCATCGCTGGTGGTGCTCTTTTCTGCAGGTGCCAGCTATTACATGACTTTCCTTAATGTGGTCATTGGTTATGGCATCATCGCATCCGTCATGACCACCGATATCGACCTGTCAAAAGAAGTTGTTGGTCTGAACTTTATTCTCTGGTTAATCGCCGTAAGCACATTACCTCTTATCCTTATCTGGAATAACCGCTGTCGCTACACCTTGCTCCGACAACTGCGAACCCCAGGGCAACGTATTCGGAGTCTGGCGGTCGTCGTACTGGCAGGTATTATGGTTTGGGCACCGATTCGTTTGCTGGATATCCAGCAGAAGAAAGTGGAGAGGGCGACAGGTGTTGATTTGCCGAGTTATGGTGGCGTTGTCGCGAACTCTTATCTGCCATCAAACTGGCTTTCGGCGTTAGGTCTTTATGCCTGGGCGCGGGTCGATGAATCTTCCGATAACAATTCTCTCCTTAACCCTGCGAAGAAGTTTACGTACCAGGCTCCACAAAACGTTGATGATACATATGTCGTTTTCATTATTGGTGAAACCACGCGCTGGGATCATATGGGCATTTTCGGCTATGAACGCAATACCACACCGAAACTGGCTCAGGAGAAAAATCTGGCGGCGTTTCGTGGCTATTCTTGTGACACGGCGACCAAACTTTCTCTGCGTTGCATGTTTGTGCGTCAGGGTGGAGCAGAAGATAATCCGCAGCGCACATTAAAAGAACAGAACATTTTCGCGGTATTGAAGCAGTTAGGGTTCAGTTCTGATCTCTACGCTATGCAAAGCGAAATGTGGTTCTACAGCAATACGATGGCGGACAATATTGCTTATCGTGAGCAGATTGGTGCGGAACCGCGTAACCGCGGCAAGCCGGTAGATGATATGTTGCTGGTAGACGAAATGCAGCAATCGCTGGGGCGCAACCCGGATGGTAAGCATCTGATCATTCTGCATACCAAGGGGTCGCACTTTAACTACACCCAGCGTTACCCGCGCAGCTTTGCGCAGTGGAAGCCAGAATGTATTGGTGTTGATAGCGGCTGTACCAAAGCGCAGATGATCAACTCCTACGACAACTCGGTGACCTATGTGGATCACTTTATTTCCAGCGTGATTGATCAGGTTCGCGATAAGAAAGCGATTGTGTTCTACGCAGCTGACCACGGTGAGTCAATTAACGAACGCGAGCACCTGCACGGCACACCGCGTGAACTGGCACCGCCGGAGCAGTTCCGCGTACCGATGATGGTCTGGATGTCGGATAAATATCTGGAAAATCCAGCCAACGCGCAGGCATTTGCGCAGTTGAAAAAAGAAGCTGATATGAAAGTGCCACGCCGTCACGTAGAGCTGTACGACACCATCATGGGTTGTCTTGGCTATACTTCACCGGACGGTGGTATTAACGAAAACAACAACTGGTGTCACATCCCGCAGGCGAAAGAGGTCGTGGCTAACTAAGAGGCCTGCTGACTTTCTCGCCGATCAAAAGGCATTTTGCTATTAAGGGATTGACGAGGGCGTATCTGCGCAGTAAGATGCGCCCCGCATTCGGTGATTGGCGCAGCCTGGTAGCGCACTTCGTTCGGGACGAAGGGGTCGGAGGTTCGAATCCTCTATCACCGACCAAATTCGAAAAGCCTGCTCAGCGAGCAGGCTTTTTTGCATTTGAAGCCCATGAGGATGAGAACCTCCGGGGGCGGGGAGGTTCGACTCGAGCGAAGCGAGAGAACGTTGCGCCAGCAACGGCCCGCAGGGCGAGCCACGAAGTGGCGAGTAATCCTCTATCACCGACCAATTTAGAAAAACCAGCCTACGGGCTGGTTTTTTGCTTTCTGCGACCTGAAGAGGATAAGAACCTCCGGGGGCAGAGAGGTTCGACTCGAGCAAAGCGAGAGAACGTTGCGTCAGCAACGGCCCGCAGGGCGAGCCACGCAGTGGCGAGTAATCCTCTGGCACCGACCAAATCTGAACGTAGGCCTGATAAGACGCGTCAGCGCCGCATCAGGCAACGGCACCGCACTTATTGTCGGATGCGGCGTGAACGCCTTATCTGACCGACACACCACACATTTCCCTGCCAAATTTGCGCCCCATATCTCACTATCCATTAACGGATTTGTGACAGAATCCATTGTCTTTTTTTATATTTGCTTAAATCTTTTTTTGCGTTACTTATGGCTGGCGCTGGCATTTTCCGCTGTGCGTTTTAGCGTTCATGGTATTAATCGCTCAGATATCCATCTTTTCCTCAGATTTTTTTCATTAAATGCATAAAACTTAATCACCAAATGTTGCTAAATATTAAGCTGATTGTTCTGGTTATGTTGGCGTAGCACAAATTTCTCTGCTGCAAATAGCTGTTTGAAGTTTTTTTAATCTTTGTTTGTGGATTCTCACCGTTGGTGTAAATCCCGGTTGGCTGTATTGACGTTTTCACATTCTGTTGACAGATTGTAGGTCACGAGGGGCATTTTATGGAGGATCCGCACTGTTACACTGATGTTAATTAGTACGGCATCCCCACCTCATAACGTTGACCCGACCGGGTAAAAAACAAAAAAGGTCAGGCAGCGACAACCCACTGCAAAGGGTTAAAACAACAAACATCACAATTGGAGCAGAATAATGCGTATTTCCTTGAAAAAGTCAGGGATGCTGAAGCTTGGTCTCAGCCTGGTGGCTATGACCGTCGCAGCAAGTGTTCAGGCTAAAACTCTGGTTTATTGCTCAGAAGGATCTCCTGAAGGGTTTAACCCGCAGCTGTTTACCTCCGGCACCACCTATGACGCCTCTTCCGTACCGCTTTATAACCGCCTGGTTGAATTTAAAATCGGCACCACTGAAGTGATTCCGGGCCTCGCTGAAAAGTGGGAAGTCAGCGAAGACGGTAAAACCTATACCTTCCATCTGCGTAAAGGTGTGAAGTGGCATAACAACAAAGAATTCAAACCGACGCGCGAACTGAATGCCGATGACGTGGTGTTCTCGTTCGATCGTCAGAAAAACGCACAAAACCCGTACCATAAAGTTTCTGGCGGCAGCTACGAATACTTCGAAGGTATGGGCTTGCCGGAGCTGATCAGCGAAGTGAAAAAGGTGGACGACAACACCGTTCAGTTTGTGCTGACTCGCCCGGAAGCGCCGTTCCTTGCTGACCTGGCAATGGACTTCGCCTCTATTCTGTCAAAAGAATATGCTGACGCGATGATGAAAGCCGGTACTCCGGAAAAACTGGACCTCAACCCAATCGGCACCGGCCCGTTCCAGTTACAGCAGTATCAAAAAGATTCCCGTATTCGCTACAAAGCGTTTGATGGCTACTGGGGCACCAAACCACAGATCGATACGCTGGTCTTCTCTATTACCCCTGACGCTTCCGTGCGTTACGCTAAATTGCAGAAAAATGAATGCCAGGTGATGCCGTACCCGAACCCGGCAGACATCGCCCGCATGAAGCAGGATAAATCCATCAACCTGATGGAAATGCCGGGGCTGAACGTCGGCTATCTCTCGTATAACGTGCAGAAAAAACCACTGGATGACGTGAAAGTTCGCCAGGCACTGACCTATGCGGTGAACAAAGACGCGATTATCAAAGCAGTGTATCAGGGCGCGGGCGTATCAGCGAAAAACCTGATCCCACCAACCATGTGGGGCTATAACGACGACGTTCAGGACTACACCTACGATCCTGAAAAAGCGAAAGCCTTGCTGAAAGAAGCGGGCCTGGAAAAAGGCTTCTCCATCGACCTGTGGGCAATGCCGGTACAACGTCCGTATAACCCGAACGCTCGTCGCATGGCAGAGATGATTCAGGCAGACTGGGCGAAAGTCGGCGTACAAGCGAAAATCGTTACCTACGAATGGGGTGAGTACCTCAAGCGTGCAAAAGATGGCGAGCACCAGACGGTAATGATGGGCTGGACTGGCGACAACGGGGATCCGGATAACTTCTTCGCTACCCTGTTCAGCTGCGCTGCCTCTGAACAAGGCTCCAACTACTCAAAATGGTGCTACAAACCGTTTGAAGATCTGATTCAACCGGCGCGTGCTACCGACGACCACAACAAGCGTGTTGAACTGTACAAACAAGCACAGGTCGTGATGCACGATCAGGCTCCGGCACTGATCATCGCTCACTCCACCGTGTTTGAACCGGTACGCAAAGAAGTTAAAGGCTATGTGGTTGATCCATTAGGCAAACATCACTTCGAAAACGTCTCTATCGAATAATTAAAAGCCATACAAGGTTGATGGCAAACGCAAAACTGCCGGATGCGCTCCGCTTATCAGGCCTACGAGAGTTCTGCAATGTATTGAGTTTGCACGATTTTGTAGGTCGGATAAGGCGTTCACGCCGCATCCGGCATGACCAAAGCGTACTTTGTCAACAATCTGCATACCCGGTGGTGATGTGCCTTTAAGTGCAGCGCCATCCGGCAGCAATACTTAATTCCTTGTCCTATAAGGGCGGGAATTGATTTGTGAGCAATACAGACTCGCAGTTCCAGGCTGCGGGTCACTACAGAGAATCCGGGTTATGTTGCAGTTTATTCTCCGACGTTTGGGACTCGTCATCCCCACGTTTATCGGTATTACCCTTCTCACATTTGCCTTTGTCCACATGATCCCGGGCGATCCGGTGATGATCATGGCGGGTGAACGTGGGATCTCCCCAGAGCGTCACGCACAATTGCTGGCAGAACTCGGCTTGGATAAACCGATGTGGCAGCAGTATCTCCATTACATTTGGGGTGTAATGCACGGTGATTTAGGCATTTCGATGAAAAGCCGCATCCCGGTTTGGGAAGAGTTCGTGCCGCGCTTCCAGGCCACGCTGGAACTTGGCGTCTGCGCGATGATTTTTGCGACCGCGGTCGGCATTCCGGTTGGTGTGCTGGCTGCGGTTAAACGCGGTTCTATTTTCGATCATACAGCCGTTGGCCTGGCGCTGACCGGCTACTCGATGCCGATCTTCTGGTGGGGCATGATGCTGATCATGCTGGTTTCGGTGCACTGGAACCTGACCCCTGTCTCCGGTCGCGTGAGCGACATGGTATTCCTCGATGATTCCAATCCGTTAACCGGTTTTATGCTGATCGACACCGCCATCTGGGGTGAAGACGGTAACTTTATCGATGCCGTCGCCCATATGATCCTGCCCGCCATTGTGCTGGGTACTATCCCGCTGGCGGTCATTGTACGTATGACGCGCTCCTCGATGCTGGAAGTGCTGGGCGAGGATTACATCCGCACCGCGCGTGCCAAAGGGCTAACCCGCCTTAGGGTGATTATCGTCCATGCGCTGCGTAATGCCATGCTGCCGGTGGTGACCGTTATCGGCCTGCAGGTGGGAACATTGCTGGCAGGCGCGATTCTGACCGAAACCATCTTCTCGTGGCCCGGTCTGGGGCGCTGGTTGATTGACGCGCTGCAACGCCGCGATTATCCGGTAGTGCAGGGTGGCGTATTGCTGGTGGCGACGATGATTATCCTCGTCAACCTGCTGGTCGATCTGCTGTACGGCGTGGTGAACCCGCGTATTCGTCATAAGAAGTAAGGGGACATCATGTCACAGGTTACTGAAAATAAAGTGATTAGCGCACCGGTGCCGATGACCCCGTTACAGGAGTTCTGGCACTATTTTAAACGCAACAAAGGCGCGGTCGTCGGGCTGGTTTACGTCGTCATCGTGTTGTTTATCGCGATCTTTGCCAACTGGATTGCGCCGTATAACCCGGCGGAACAGTTCCGCGATGCACTGCTCGCCCCGCCAGCCTGGCAGGAAGGCGGCAGTATGGCGCACTTGCTGGGCACCGATGACGTAGGTCGTGATGTGCTGTCGCGGCTGATGTACGGCGCGCGCTTGTCGCTGCTGGTTGGCTGTCTGGTAGTGGTGTTATCGCTGATTATGGGCGTTATTCTCGGCCTGATCGCTGGTTACTTTGGCGGCCTGGTCGATAACATCATCATGCGCGTGGTCGATATCATGCTGGCGCTGCCAAGTCTGCTGTTGGCACTGGTGCTGGTGGCGATTTTCGGCCCGTCGATTGGTAACGCCGCGCTGGCACTGACCTTCGTTGCCTTGCCGCACTATGTGCGCTTAACCCGCGCCGCCGTGCTGGTGGAAGTTAACCGCGATTACGTTACCGCGTCTCGCGTGGCAGGTGCCGGGGCGATGCGTCAGATGTTTATTAACATCTTCCCGAACTGCCTTGCGCCGCTGATTGTTCAGGCGTCGCTCGGTTTCTCTAACGCCATTCTCGATATGGCTGCTCTTGGTTTCCTCGGCATGGGAGCGCAGCCGCCAACACCGGAGTGGGGCACCATGCTCTCCGATGTGTTGCAGTTCGCGCAAAGCGCCTGGTGGGTCGTAACCTTCCCCGGTCTGGCGATCCTGCTGACGGTGCTGGCATTTAACCTGATGGGTGACGGTCTGCGTGACGCGCTCGATCCCAAACTGAAGCAGTAAGAGGTTCGAGATGGCGTTATTAAATGTAGATAAATTATCGGTGCATTTCGGCGACGAAAGCGCACCGTTCCGCGCCGTAGACCGTATCAGCTACAGCGTGAAACAAGGCGAAGTGGTCGGAATTGTGGGTGAGTCTGGCTCCGGTAAGTCGGTCAGTTCACTGGCGATTATGGGGCTGATTGATTATCCGGGCCGCGTGATGGCAGAAAAGCTGGAGTTTAACGGCCAGGATTTGCAGCGTATCTCGGAAAAAGAGCGCCGCAACCTGGTGGGTGCCGAAGTGGCGATGATCTTTCAGGACCCGATGACCAGCCTTAACCCGTGTTACACCGTAGGTTTCCAGATTATGGAAGCAATTAAGGTGCATCAGGGCGGTAATAAGAGCACTCGCCGTCAGCGGGCGATTGACCTGCTGAATCAGGTCGGTATTCCCGATCCGGCTTCGCGTCTGGATGTTTACCCGCATCAGCTTTCTGGCGGCATGAGCCAGCGTGTGATGATCGCCATGGCGATTGCCTGTCGACCAAAACTGCTGATTGCCGATGAGCCGACCACCGCGCTGGACGTGACCATTCAGGCACAAATCATCGAACTGCTGCTGGAGTTGCAGCAGAAAGAGAACATGGCGCTGGTATTGATTACCCATGACCTGGCGCTGGTGGCGGAAGCGGCGCATAAAATCATCGTCATGTATGCAGGCCAGGTGGTGGAAACGGGCGATGCGCACGCCATCTTCCATGCACCGCGTCATCCGTATACTCAGGCATTGCTGCGTGCGCTGCCGGAATTTGCTCAGGACAAAGAACGTCTGGCGTCGTTGCCTGGCGTCGTTCCTGGCAAATACGACCGTCCGAATGGCTGCCTGCTTAACCCGCGTTGCCCCTATGCCACTGACAGATGCCGCGCTGAAGAACCGGCGCTGAATATGCTCGCTGACGGGCGTCAGTCCAAATGCCATTACCCACTTGATGATGCCGGGAGGCCGACACTATGAGTACGCATGAGGCCACCTCGCAACAACCGCTGTTGCAGGCTATCGACCTGAAAAAACATTATCCGGTGAAGAAAGGCATGTTCGCGCCGGAACGTCTGGTGAAGGCGCTGGACGGCGTTTCGTTTAACCTTGAACGTGGCAAAACGCTGGCAGTAGTGGGTGAATCTGGCTGCGGTAAGTCGACCCTCGGTCGGTTGCTGACGATGATCGAAACGCCCACCGGTGGTGAGCTGTATTACCAGGGGCAGGATCTGCTCAAGCACGATCCGCAGGCGCAGAAGTTGCGTCGGCAGAAAATCCAGATCGTCTTTCAGAATCCCTATGGTTCGCTAAATCCGCGTAAAAAAGTTGGGCAAATTCTTGAAGAGCCGCTGCTTATTAACACCAGTTTAAGCAAAGAACAGCGTCGGGAAAAAGCGTTGTCGATGATGGCAAAAGTTGGCCTGAAAACCGAGCATTACGACCGCTACCCGCATATGTTCTCCGGCGGTCAGCGTCAGCGTATCGCCATTGCCCGTGGTCTGATGCTCGATCCGGATGTGGTGATTGCCGATGAACCGGTTTCCGCGCTGGACGTTTCAGTGCGTGCGCAGGTGCTGAATCTGATGATGGATTTGCAGCAGGAGTTGGGGCTGTCTTATGTCTTTATCTCGCACGACCTGTCGGTGGTGGAGCACATTGCTGATGAAGTGATGGTGATGTACCTGGGCCGCTGCGTGGAGAAGGGAACGAAGGACCAAATCTTCAATAACCCGCGTCATCCGTACACCCAGGCGCTACTCTCCGCAACGCCGCGCCTGAACCCGGACGATCGCCGCGAGCGCATCAAGCTCACCGGTGAACTGCCAAGCCCGCTCAATCCACCACCGGGCTGCGCGTTTAACGCCCGCTGTCGTCGGCGCTTCGGCCCCTGCACCCAGTTGCAGCCGCAGCTAAAAGACTACGGCGGTCAACTGGTAGCTTGTTTTGCTGTTGATCAGGATGAAAATCCGCAGCGGTAACTCACAAAACCGGGGCCATGCGCTCCGGTTTACTCAATCAGCTTCAACAGTGGCGACAAGCATAACAAAATGCCGTACAGCAGAATCATCCAGGCTTTAAACCCGCGAAGTTTTTCCAGTTGTGAGACTTTATAGATCAGGAAAAATGGAATGAGGCACGACACAATGCCATATAACGGGCTTCCCAACTGAAAGAACACCAGCACCGATACACGAAACGAAACCCAAATCGTCAACGTAATGACGATAAAAGCGCAGATCGCCAGAGTCAGCATGCGTGAGTTAATTTTCTTGGTATCAATAATTCGGCTTAACAGATTGAGAATAATGCCTTTAATGGCTTCGTGGAAACCGAGATAAATGCCAAAGAATGCGGTCAGTACGGCAAAGATATTCAGCACCGTAGAGGTGATATGAATGATATGCCCAGGGATCACCTGCGCGGCCAGTGCCAGTGCCGAGATATTTTGTTCAAAGGCAGAAACGGCTTCTTCGTGGCTAATTGAGAAGGTAAACGAAAAGGCAAAAAACAGGATCACCGCGATGAGCGTGACATAACTAATTCGGTGGGTACGCAGCGCGAGCCGGGTTGCCAGTACTTTATCCGCTTCCCGTTTACGATAGGCAATATTCATCGGGTTTAGCACCTGAATAAATACCGCAGAAAAGAAGCAAAAAGGAATAGTAAGCAGGACGTCGCGGAAGAAGATGGTGGCTTGCGGGAAGGCGGTTATATTGGCGAAATTCCAGTGCGGGATCATCGCAAAACCGAAGACGACAATAATCCCTACTTTGACCACCACCATTGGCCCGGAAATCTTAAACAGTAATCGTTCACCACCAGACGCAATTGCCACCAGTACGGCGAAAATGGCGACTTTATAAAGTAGAGATTGTGAAAGATCGGCATCGGTTAAACCGAAGGTTTTCAGGTACGAGGCGCTGTCGAAAACCACGGAGAGAGAGTAGATAAAAATTCCGTGGATAATCATCAAAAAGTAGATAACCCCGAGGAAAATTCCCCAGTTCTTCCCCAGGTAATGGCTGATAATATCGGTGTAGTCATTACAGGAATCGCTTTCAGAGAGGGTTTTTAAATAAATGTCCTGCACTACCCAAGTGGCAGGATAAGCAATGATCGCTGCGGTAATAAATACCCAAATTCCCTTCAAGCCAATTTGAACTGGCATCAGCACGGTTCCGGCACCAATCGCCATGCCTATGCATAATAAAACCCAGCCAAAGTCGTAGCGTGTAAACGGCAATTTCTGATCGTGTATCGGTAGTGTGTTGTGCTGCATAAAGTCCTGTCCAGAAAGAAGTCGGCCTCGCAAAAATGAATAAACCCAGTTTCTCTTGCGCAACAGGTGGAGAAGTCGAATACGCAGTATGTAAAAAATGAGGCAACAGATTCACTGGGGAGGTCGCGAGGAGGCGCAATTCTACAAAATTGCGCATTTCACTACCAGTCTGGAGTCAGCTCGGATATGAACTGCAACTATTGCAAATAAAGAAATTAAGCTGGAAGGCATCACGCAATGAGGAAGATTGCCGGGTGCTGACGGTAAAAAGCAATCGTAAAATCAGCGGCAAGCCGGAAAGGTTCCGGTGAGGCGCAATGTTGCGGGGGCTTAATCCCTGGTGGCATTGGTTGCTGGAGAGAGAAAACCCCCGCACGTTGCAGGTATGCACCTGACAACATCACGGGGGCCATTCTTGCATCCAAACAATACAAGAATAGCCGCGAAACGTTGTCATTACAACAGAGGCGGCTATATGACGCTCGCAGAACTGGGCATGGCCTTCTGGCATGATTTAGCGGCTCCGGTCATTGCTGGCATTCTTGCCAGTCTGATCGTGAACTGGCTGAACAAGCGGAAGTAACGTGTCAGACGGGCGTCAGGCTGCCGTAATGGCAATTTGCGCCCGGATCAGGCCGCAGGGATAAAACTCTGCGGCCTTTTTCGTAAGAAAAATGCAACGGTTGCAAGCGGATAATATTCTGCGGAATGCGCAGCACAGAGTGAAGAAGTGATGGATTTCGACGAACAAAAATGGCCGTAGAATCAGCGGCAAGCCGGAAGGGTTCCGGTGAGGCGCAATGTTGCGGGGGGCTTTATCCCTGGTGGCATTGGTTGCTGGAGAGAGAAAACCCCCGCACGTTGCAGGTATGCACCTGACAACATCACGGGGGCCATTCTTGCATCCAAACAATACAAGAATAGCCGCGAAACGTTGTCATTACAACAGAGGCGGCTATATGACGCTCGCAGAACTGGGCATGGCCTTCTGGCATGATTTAGCGGCTCCGGTCATTGCTGGCATTCTTGCCAGTCTGATCGTGAACTGGCTGAACAAGCGGAAGTAACGTGTCAGACGGGCGTCAGGCTGCCGTAATGGCAATTTGCGCCCGGATCAGGCCGCAGGGGTGAAACTCTGCGGCCTTTTTCGTTCTTATTGCGGGTAAGGCACCCAGTCGCCGCCGTTCAGGCGAACGTACGGTTTATCCTGGTATTGAATAACCACTGCATTTGAGTTCTCGGAGACCGGTGCTGTTTGTGGCAACCCACTGGTGAGTTTTTTCCAGTCAACATTGTCTTCGGTGAAAATCTTACCATCAAGAACGCGAACCACCAGATCGGAGATAGCCAGGAAGCTGCTCGGTTGGTCGATGACAATCGGTGCCCCCTGATGTGGTGCCTTCATGCCGAAGAATTTCACCCCAACGGGGACGTCTGTGATAGACGGGCTAGGGATATCACGTAGGCCAGATACCTGCATTCTGTCGCCCTTCAGCGCGCCACCGTGTTCCGGCACCACTACCACCATCACTTTACGACCCGATTTCTCCAGTTCAGTAAAGAAGGCGTCCAGCTCATCAAAGAATTTCTGCGCTCGCGCTTTGTAATCCGCTGTTTTGCTGACGCCCGGATAATGGTTGCCGTCATGCAGTGGAAGCGTGTTGTAGAACGTGGCACTACGGCTGTTTTTATCTTTTTCGGTAACGTCCAGCCAGCGGTTAAGCACGGCGGTATCGTCATAAACCGGCGAACCATCAAAGCCCAGCAAAATAACCGGCAGATTTGTTTGATCCATCAATTCGGTCTGCATGCCGCCATTTTCGCGAACTTCTTTCAAAAAACCGCCGAACTGGCCGTTATGTCCCATCATCAGGTGCTGGGTAAAGCCCAGTTTCGACAGGTTATCAAACAGATAGCAGTCGTTATTTGCCGGTTGATACAGATTAGTGTGCGAAGTCTGCCCGCAGCTGGCGCGCAGTAAACGGATCGCCGCCGGGCCACTGTAGGAGGTGGCGGAGTTAAAGTTCTTGAACTCAATATCGAAATGCGACCACAGCGGATGCGACATCAACCCGGCGGCTTCAATATCCGACCAGGAAAGCGAACAGATATTAATCACCAGTAGTTCAAATGGCTGAGCATCAGCGGGCAGCGAAGACGGGAAGGTCGATTTACGTTTCGCCTCCGCGTTATAGAAATTATTCAGCCAGGCGTTAAGGTTCGCCGTTGTTGGCGGTGCAGTTTGTGCGGGCATATCACCCACTACCGGTGCGCCACCCGTCGCCGCAACGGTTGCCGCTGCGTTACCACCCGTCGTTGTTACAGTGGTCGTCGGTTGACCGGCAGGCCACAAGGAGAAACTTGGTCCCGCCAGGGTAAGTACGTTCAGCCATAGCAGAATGGCAACCACAAAAACGGTAATGCGAATCCATTGTGACAGGAATAACCAGGCCACTAATAAAACAAAAATGGCCCCAATCATCTGCCAGTTAATAAAGCGTGTGACAAGGTCGATTAAATAATCGGTACTGAACCCCGCCACCTGCGAACCCTGGCTCATTATGCTTTCCGGGCCAGGCAACCAGGTGTCATGCCAGAACAAAGCAAAGCCGATCGGCAGGGCAATCCAGTGGCGTAAGCGATGCAGGCTGTAGCGCGGAATGGGCATCAGCAGAAACGCGGCAAACACCAGATTGAGGAGCGGATGGAAGTTAAGATATCCCGCCCACAACAGGCCGAACTTAACCAGAAAATAGAAGTTCCAGCCGGAAAGGCCGCGCCAGTATTGCCAGAGGGAAGAAGGCATAGCGGTATTTTGCGTAAATTGAGTCATTTTTTGGTTGCCCTGGCTTTTTCCGTGCGGCGTAACGTCCCGGCCGGTTTAACATAACGAGGTTTAGCAAAGAACAAACGTAAGGTGTCGCGAATGCGTCGCAAAGAGTGCCGCGCCAGATAGCCCAGCGGGAAAAATATCAGTGCGCAAACGACAATAATTTCAATGATATCGCTGATGGTCATCATGATGAGCGCTCCACAGCATCATCTAACAGTCGCATTGGTTCTGGTATTCTTCGCCAGTGGCGACCATCGTGCTCGGCATTGATGACCGGTTTAGAACTTTGCGTTAAAGGCAGCGGCATGCCCCATTGTTCTGGGGCAAGCAGGCGCATCTGCACCAGCTCGGCACTGATTTGATCATCTTCAAACCAGACCATACGGTTTGAGAAAATGTCGCCAGTCGGCAATGGGAAAATATGATTCAACGCGGTATCCAGATCGTTAATCCGACAGAATGAGAGAAACAGCACCAGCCGATTACCGCCAATGGTCATGATATCGCCGGTACGGTTAGGGCGACACAGCGTCAGGGCTTGCTCAACCCGGATACCCGGTACCGGACGTAGGGCAACCAGAACGCCTTTACCATGTGCAGGCAAGAGAGGGTTATTCATCATGTTGTTAACGGCATTACAGAACACATCCCACTTCTGGAAACCACGCAGTTTGAGCGGCTGGGTCATTGACAGCAAGGTAGTGATATCTTCCGGCACATAGCGACTAAACTTCTGCCCTTGCACGCTTTCGATCATCGTCAGACAGCGGGAGAGTGGCGCATTCCACGGGATAACCATATTTGCACCGCAGGCCAATAACAAACGTTCATCGGTGGCGCGCAGGCTTGCGGTATTTTCCCGTACGAGGATTTTCATCGCACTACCGCGCTGGCGACGCAGAGTATGAATGCTGCGGGCCAGTGGCTCGATTTGCGCATTTTGCTGTAAAGAAAAGACCACCGTCGCCGCCTGAGCGGTACGGGCTTCATTGAACAGAACTTCGTTATTGTTGAACAGTTGCCAGTGTTCCGATAGCGGCGGCGCACCTTCCAGTACAGCAACATTACTCAGAATGCGTTTTTCGTCGCTGCGTGGTTGGATCTCCGCCTCTTCGCTTTGAACTAATGTCCAGATACCATTTTGTTGCTGAACGCTAAGCTGCTGACGGGCGCTGACCCCTTTTTCGTTGCACCAGAAGGCAATATCCAGCAAATGTTGGTCGCTCTGAAAACGCAAACTGGCAAGACCAAAAAGTGAACGGTATTCCTCAAGCAACAATGAAAATTGTTTATCGTTATTATTTCCGGGATTAATTACCAAAAGCGAACAATGGTTTAACCTGCTCCATTTATTCATTTTATCCAACCATGAGCGAAGCCGCTCGGCAGGAATGTTTTGCCATGCGTTATTTGCGCAAACAAGAATAAAAAGGTAATTATTGGGATCAATAGAACACTGCAAATCACGGGCCAAATAGTATAGACCTTTTTCATGATTTAGCATTGAAAATAATTTTATTTTTTCCGGCCCTTGAGAATCATCTAATTGAAAGATTTTCGCCGGATCGCTGTCCATGCTAATGACCGCGACGTGTGCGGTTTCAGCCTGGGATGCAATTGTTTGATTCGCCAGACTGATAGCATCTTCATGGCGATCGACGTTAAACCACCAGACGCCGCCTGCTGGCATATGTCGCAGCTCATCCCATAATGATGAGATACCGATAGAGAATACAGGGTCCACAATGTCCCTCATGTCATCATTTTGTCTGATTATCAGTTTACTAGCGAAAGCTAAGAAATAAACCTACCATTGAAATTAAAACTTATCAGATTTAGCATGTGAATCAATTTAGCAGGTCACAAGACGTGTGATTTTAGTCTTTTCGTTTTTAACTTTTTTTGTTGCGTAACGGAAAGTCAAAAAGTGAGCAAATTCCCGTCTCGCCGTAAACAATAAACCGGCGAAATGCTCACGGTTAGAATTGTCTCATGAACGGTACGGTTATTTCATAGGGATCAAGCAAATGAATAACAATGAACCAGATACTCTGCCTGATCCCGCGATAGGCTATATCTTCCAGAATGATATTTTGGCGTTAAAGCAGGCGTTTTCACTGCCTGATATTGATTATGCCGATATTTCCCAACGCGAACAGTTGGCCGCGGCATTAAAACGCTGGCCGTTGCTGGCAGAGTTTGCGCAACAAAAGTAGGGGATTGGTGAATGGCCGTACTGGGATTGCAGGGGGTGCGGGGAGGCGTGGGAACAACAACCATCACTGCCGCATTAGCCTGGTCATTACAAATGTTGGGAGAAGATGTCCTGGTGGTCGATGCCTGCCCGGACAACTTGTTGCGCCTGTCATTTAACGTTGATTTTACCCACCGTCAGGGCTGGGCCAGAGCCATGCTGGACGGTCAGGACTGGCGTGACGCCGGGTTGCGCTATACCTCGCAACTCGATTTGCTGCCTTTTGGTCAGTTATCCATTGAAGAACAAGAAAATCCACAGCACTGGCAAACCCGGCTGAGCGATATTTGCTCCGGCTTACAGCAACTAAAAGCCAGCGGGCGTTACCAGTGGATTTTAATCGACTTACCGCGTGATGCCTCGCAGATAACCCACCAGCTGCTGAGTTTGTGCGATCACTCGCTGGCAATCGTCAATGTGGATGCCAACTGCCATATCCGGCTGCATCAGCAGGCGCTGCCGGATGGCGCGCATATTTTGATTAATGACTTCCGTATCGGCAGTCAGGTTCAGGACGATATTTACCAGCTTTGGTTGCAAAGCCAGCGCCGATTACTGCCAATGCTCATTCATCGTGATGAAGCGATGGCTCAATGCCTGGCGGCTAAGCAACCAGTCGGTGAATACCGCAGTGATGCGCTGGCGGCTGAAGAGATACTGACGCTGGCTAACTGGTGCCTGTTGAACTATTCCGGGCTGAAAACGCCAGTCGGGAGTGCATCATGAGTATCCTGACCCGGTGGTTGCTTATCCCGCCGGTCAACGCGCGGCTTATCGGGCGTTATCGCGATTATCGTCGTCACGGCGCGTCGGCTTTCAGCGCGACGCTCGGCTGTTTTTGGTTGATCCTGGCCTGGATTTTTATTCCGCTGGAGCACCCGCGCTGGCAGCGTATTCGCGCAGAACATAAAAACCTGTATCCGCATATCAACGCCTCGCGTCCGCGTCCGCTGGACCCGGTCCGTTATCTCATTCAAACCTGCTGGTTACTGATCGGTACATCGCGCAAAGAAACGCCGAAACCGCGCAGGCGGACATTTTCAGGTCTGCAGAATATTCGTGGACGTTACCATCAATGGATGAACGAGCTGCCTGAGCGCGTTAGCCATAAAACACAGCATCTCGATGAGAAAAAAGAACTCGGCCATTTGAGCGCCGGGGCGCGGCGGTTGATCCTCGGTATCATCGTCACCTTCTCGCTGATTCTGGCGTTAATCTGCGTTACCCAGCCGTTTAATCCGCTGGCGCAGTTTATCTTCCTGATGCTGCTGTGGGGTGTAGCACTGATCGTACGACGAATGCCGGGGCGCTTCTCGGCGCTAATGTTGATTGTGCTGTCGCTGACCGTTTCTTGCCGTTATATCTGGTGGCGCTACACCTCTACGCTGAACTGGGACGATCCGGTCAGTCTGGTGTGCGGGCTTATACTGCTGTTCGCTGAAACGTACGCGTGGATTGTGCTGGTGCTCGGCTACTTCCAGGTGGTATGGCCGCTGAATCGTCAGCCAGTACCGTTGCCGAAAGATATGTCGCTGTGGCCGTCGGTAGATATCTTTGTCCCGACTTACAACGAAGATCTCAACGTGGTGAAAAATACGATTTACGCCTCGCTGGGTATCGACTGGCCGAAAGACAAGCTGAACATCTGGATCCTCGATGACGGCGGCAGGGAAGAGTTTCGCCAGTTTGCACAAAACGTGGGGGTGAAATATATCGCCCGTACCACTCATGAACATGCGAAAGCAGGCAACATCAACAATGCGCTGAAATATGCCAAAGGCGAGTTCGTGTCGATTTTCGACTGCGACCACGTGCCGACGCGCTCATTCCTGCAAATGACCATGGGCTGGTTCCTGAAAGAAAAACAGTTGGCGATGATGCAGACGCCGCACCACTTCTTCTCACCGGATCCGTTTGAACGTAACCTGGGACGTTTTCGTAAAACGCCAAACGAAGGCACGCTGTTTTATGGTCTGGTGCAGGACGGCAATGATATGTGGGACGCCACTTTCTTCTGCGGTTCCTGTGCGGTGATTCGTCGTAAGCCGCTGGATGAGATTGGCGGTATTGCCGTCGAAACGGTAACCGAAGATGCGCATACTTCTCTGCGTCTGCACCGTCGTGGCTACACTTCAGCGTATATGCGTATTCCGCAGGCGGCGGGGCTGGCGACCGAAAGTCTGTCGGCGCATATCGGCCAACGTATTCGCTGGGCGCGGGGGATGGTGCAAATCTTCCGTCTTGATAACCCGCTCACCGGTAAAGGGCTGAAGTTTGCTCAGCGGCTGTGCTACGTCAACGCCATGTTCCATTTCTTGTCGGGCATTCCAAGACTGATCTTCCTGACTGCGCCGCTGGCGTTCCTGCTGCTGCATGCCTACATCATCTATGCGCCAGCGTTGATGATCGCCCTGTTCGTGCTGCCGCATATGATTCACGCCAGCCTGACCAACTCGAAGATCCAGGGCAAATATCGCCACTCTTTCTGGAGTGAAATCTACGAAACGGTGCTGGCGTGGTATATCGCACCACCGACGCTGGTGGCGCTGATTAACCCGCACAAAGGCAAATTTAACGTCACCGCCAAAGGTGGACTGGTGGAAGAAGAGTACGTCGACTGGGTGATCTCACGGCCCTACATTTTCCTGGTATTGCTCAACCTGGTCGGTATTGCGGTCGGTATCTGGCGTTACTTCTACGGCCCGCCAACCGAGATGCTCACTGTCATCGTCAGTATGGTGTGGGTGTTCTACAACCTGATTATTCTCGGTGGTGCGGTAGCGGTATCGGTAGAAAGCAAACAGGTTCGCCGATCGCACCGCGTGGAGATGACGATGCCCGCGGCAATTGCCCGCGAAGATGGTCACCTCTTCTCGTGTACCGTTCAGGATTTCTCCGACGGTGGTTTGGGGATCAAGATCAACGGTCAGGCACAGATTCTGGAAGGGCAGAAAGTGAATCTGTTGCTTAAACGCGGTCAGCAAGAATACGTCTTCCCGGCCCAGGTGGCGCGCGTGATGGGTAATGAAGTTGGGCTGAAATTAATGCCGCTCACCACCCAGCAACATATCGATTTTGTGCAGTGTACGTTTGCCCGTGCGGATACATGGGCGCTCTGGCAGGACAGCTATCCGGAAGATAAGCCGCTGGAAAGTCTGCTGGATATTCTGAAGCTCGGCTTCCGTGGCTACCGCCATCTGGCGGAGTTTGCGCCTTCTTCGGTGAAGGGCATATTCCGTGTGCTGACTTCTCTGGTTTCCTGGGTTGTATCGTTTATTCCGCGCCGCCCGGCGCGGAGCGAAACGGCACAACCATCGGATCAGGCTTTGGCTCAACAATGATGATAACGCGATGAAAAGAAAACTATTCTGGATTTGTGCAGTGGCTATGGGGATGAGTGCGTTCCCCTCTTTCATGACGCAGGCGACGCCAGCAACGCAACCACTGATCAATGCTGAGCCAGCTGTAGCCGCCCAGACGGAACAAAATCCGCAGGTGGGGCAAGTGATGCCGGGCGTGCAGGGCGCTGATGCCCCCATCGTGGCGCAGAACGGTCCTTCGCGTGATGTGAAGCTGACCTTTGCGCAAATTGCGCCACCGCCGGGCAGCATGGTGCTACGTGGCATTAACCCGAACGGCAGCATTGAGTTTGGTATGCGCAGCGATGAAGTGGTGACGAAGGCGATGCTCAACCTCGAATACACGCCATCGCCATCGTTACTGCCTGTCCAGTCGCAGTTAAAGGTTTATCTCAATGATGAACTGATGGGCGTGCTGCCAGTGACCAAAGAACAGTTGGGTAAAAAAACGCTGGCACAAATGCCAATTAACCCACTGTTTATAACCGACTTCAACCGTGTGCGGCTGGAGTTTGTCGGTCATTATCAGGACGTGTGCGAAAACCCGGCCAGCACCACGCTTTGGCTGGATGTTGGGCGGAGCAGTGGACTGGATCTGACCTATCAGACCCTGAATGTGAAGAATGATCTGTCACACTTCCCGGTACCATTCTTTGACCCGCGTGATAACCGCACCAACACCTTGCCGATGGTCTTTGCGGGTGCGCCGGATGTTGGGCTGCAACAAGCATCTGCCATTGTCGCCTCGTGGTTTGGTTCGCGTTCTGGCTGGCGTGGGCAGAACTTCCCGGTGCTCTATAACCAACTGCCGGATCGCAATGCCATCGTTTTTGCCACTAATGACAAACGCCCGGACTTCCTGCGCGATCATCCGGCGGTAAAAGCCCCGGTGATTGAGATGATCAACCATCCACAGAATCCTTACGTCAAACTGCTGGTGGTCTTTGGTCGTGACGACAAAGACCTGTTGCAGGCAGCGAAAGGTATCGCTCAGGGTAACATTCTGTTCCGTGGTGAAAGCGTGGTAGTGAATGAAGTGAAACCGCTGCTACCGCGTAAGCCGTACGATGCGCCGAACTGGGTGCGTACCGATCGTCCGGTCACCTTTGGTGAACTGAAAACCTATGAAGAACAGTTACAATCCAGCGGTCTTGAGCCAGCAGCGATTAACGTTTCGCTAAACCTGCCGCCGGATCTCTACCTGATGCGCAGTACCGGCATTGATATGGATATCAACTATCGCTACACCATGCCGCCGGTGAAAGACAGTTCGCGGATGGATATCAGCCTGAATAACCAGTTCCTGCAATCCTTCAACCTGAGCAGTAAACAGGAGGCGAACCGCCTGCTGCTGCGTATTCCGGTATTACAAGGCTTGCTGGATGGCAAAACGGATGTCTCTATTCCGGCGCTGAAACTGGGCGCGACCAACCAGTTGCGGTTCGACTTTGAGTATATGAACCCGATGCCGGGCGGTTCGGTGGATAACTGTATTACCTTCCAGCCGGTGCAGAATCATGTGGTGATTGGTGACGACTCCACCATCGACTTCTCGAAGTATTACCACTTCATCCCGATGCCGGATCTACGCGCCTTTGCTAACGCGGGCTTCCCGTTCAGCCGGATGGCGGATCTGTCACAAACCATCACCGTGATGCCGAAAGCGCCTAACGAAGCACAGATGGAAACCTTGCTGAATACCGTTGGCTTTATCGGTGCGCAGACGGGCTTCCCGGCGATTAACCTGACGGTGACCGATGATGGCAGCACCATTCAGGGCAAAGATGCCGACATCATGATCATCGGTGGTATCCCGGACAAACTGAAAGACGACAAGCAGATCGACCTGTTGGTGCAGGCGACCGAAAGCTGGGTGAAAACGCCGATGCGCCAGACCCCGTTCCCCGGCATTGTGCCGGACGAGAGCGATCGCGCGGCAGAAACTCAATCAACGCTGACCTCTTCCGGTGCGATGGCAGCGGTGATTGGCTTCCAGTCGCCGTATAACGACCAGCGTAGCGTGATTGCGCTGCTGGCAGATAGCCCACGCGGTTATGAAATGCTTAACGATGCGGTGAACGATAGCGGCAAACGCGCCACCATGTTCGGCTCGGTCGCGGTGATCCGCGAGTCCGGTATCAATAGCCTGCGTGTTGGCGACGTCTATTACGTTGGCCATCTGCCGTGGTTCGAACGCTTATGGTATGCGCTGGCAAACCATCCGATTCTGCTGGCGGTGCTGGCGGCAATCAGCGTCGTGCTGCTGGCCTGGGTACTGTGGCGTTTGCTGCGTATTATCAGCCGTCGTCGTCTTAACCCGGATAACGAGTAATTGAAGATGAATGTGTTGCGTAGTGGACTCGTGACGATGCTGCTGCTGGCTGCCTTTAGTGTTCAGGCTGCCTGCAACTGGCCTGCCTGGGAGCAGTTCAAAAAGGATTACATCAGTCAGGAAGGGCGCGTCATCGACCCCAGCGACGCGCGCAAAATCACCACCTCCGAAGGGCAAAGTTACGGCATGTTCTTTGCCCTGGCGGCTAACGACCGTGCAGCTTTCGATAATATTCTCGACTGGACACAGAACAATCTCGCTCAGGGTTCTTTAAAAGAACATTTGCCCGCCTGGCTGTGGGGCAAGAAAGAGAACAGTAAGTGGGAAGTGCTGGACAGCAATTCGGCCTCTGATGGTGATGTCTGGATGGCCTGGTCGTTGCTGGAGGCGGGGCGTTTGTGGAAAGAGCAGCGTTATACCGACATCGGCAGCGCGTTGTTAAAACGTATTGCGCGGGAGGAAGTGGTGACGGTGCCTGGGCTGGGTTCCATGTTGTTGCCGGGCAAAGTGGGATTTGCTGAGGATAACAGCTGGCGTTTTAACCCCAGCTACCTGCCGCCGACGCTGGCGCAGTATTTCACCCGCTTTGGCGCGCCGTGGACTACGCTGCGCGAAACCAATCAACGTTTATTGCTGGAAACCGCCCCGAAAGGCTTTTCACCAGACTGGGTGCGCTATGAGAAAGACAAAGGCTGGCAGCTAAAAGCCGAAAAAACATTGATCAGCAGCTACGACGCTATCCGTGTTTACATGTGGGTAGGCATGATGCCTGACAGCGATCCGCAAAAAGCGCGGATGCTCAACCGGTTTAAACCGATGGCTACATTCACCGAGAAAAACGGCTATCCGCCGGAAAAAGTCGATGTGGCTACGGGGAAAGCGCAGGGTAAAGGACCGGTCGGTTTTTCTGCCGCCATGCTGCCCTTTTTACAAAACCGCGATGCACAGGCCGTTCAGCGCCAGCGCGTGGCCGATAACTTTCCCGGCAGCGATGCCTATTACAACTATGTGCTGACCCTGTTTGGACAAGGCTGGGATCAACACCGTTTCCGCTTCTCGACAAAAGGTGAGTTATTACCTGACTGGGGCCAGGAATGCGCAAATTCACACTAAACATATTCACGCTTTCCCTCGGTCTGGCCGTCATGCCGATGGTCGAGGCAGCACCAACCGCTCAGCAACAGTTGCTGGAGCAAGTTCGGTTAGGCGAAGCGACCCATCGTGAAGACCTGGTGCAACAGTCGTTGTATCGGCTGGAACTTATTGATCCGAATAACCCGGACGTCGTTGCCGCCCGTTTCCGTTCTCTGTTACGTCAGGGCGATATTGATGGCGCGCAAAAACAGCTCGATCGGCTGTCGCAGTTAGCGCCGAGTTCAAATGCGTATAAATCGTCGCGGACCACAATGTTACTTTCTACGCCGGATGGTCGTCAGGCACTGCAACAGGCAAGATTGCAGGCGACTACCGGTCATGCAGAAGAAGCTGTGGCGAGTTACAACAAGCTGTTCAACGGTGCGCCGCCGGAAGGTGACATTGCCGTCGAGTACTGGAGTACGGTGGCGAAAATTCCGGCTCGCCGTGGCGAAGCGATTAATCAGCTAAAACGCATTAATGCGGATACGCCGGGCAATACGGGCCTGCAAAACAATCTGGCGCTATTGCTGTTTAGTAGCGATCGGCGTGATGAAGGTTTTGCTGTACTGGAGCAGATGGCGAAATCGAACGCCGGACGCGAGGGAGCCTCTAAAATCTGGTACGGGCAGATTAAAGACATGCCTGTCAGCGATGCCAGCGTGCAGGCGCTGAAAAAATATCTCTCTATCTTTAGCGATGGCGACAGCGTAGCTGCTGCGCAATCGCAACTGGCAGAACAGCAAAAACAGCTGGCCGATCCTGCTTTCCGCGCACGTGTGCAAGGTTTAGCGGCGGTGGACTCTGGCATGGCGGGTAAAGCCATTCCCGAACTACAACAGGCAGTGCGGGCGAACCCGAAAGACAGTGAGGCACTGGGGGCGCTGGGCCAGGCGTATTCTCAGAAAGGCGATCGCGTCAATGCGGTGGCGAATCTGGAAAAAGCCCTCGCACTGGACCCGCACAGCAGCAACAACGACAAATGGAACAGTCTGCTGAAAGTAAACCGCTACTGGCTGGCGATCCAGCAGGGTGATGCCGCGCTGAAAGCCAATAATCCTGACCGGGCAGAACGCCTGTTCCAGCAGGCGCGCAGTGTCGATAACACCGACAGCTATGCGGTGTTGGGGCTGGGCGATGTGGCGATGGCGCGAAAAGATTATTCCGCCGCCGAACGCTATTACCAGCAGACGCTGCGCATGGACAGCGGCAATACCAACGCCGTGCGCGGGCTGGCGAATATTTACCGCCAGCAATCGCCAGAAAAAGCCGAAGCGTTTATCGCCTCGCTCTCTGCCAGCCAGCGGCGCAGCATTGATGATATCGAACGTAGCCTGCAAAACGATCGTCTGGCACAGCAGGCAGAGGCACTGGAAAACCAGGGCAAATGGGCGCAGGCAGCAGCACTTCAGCGGCAACGACTGGCACTGGACCCCGGCAGTGTATGGATTACTTACCGACTTTCGCAGGATCTCTGGCAGGCCGGACAACGCAGCCAGGCCGATACGTTAATGCGCAATCTCGCGCAGCAGAAGCCGAACGACCCGGAGCAGGTTTACGCTTACGGGCTGTACCTCTCAGGTCACGACCAGGACAGAGCGGCACTGGCGCATATCAACAGCCTGCCGCGCGCGCAGTGGAACAGCGATATTCAGGAGCTGGTTAATCGGCTGCAAAGCGACCAGGTGCTGGAAACCGCTAATCGCCTGCGAGAAAACGGTAAAGAGGCAGAAGCAGAAGCGATGCTGCGCCAGCAACCGCCTTCCTCGCGTATTGATCTGACGCTGGCTGACTGGGCGCAACAACGACGTGATTACGCTGCTGCCCGTGCTGCATATCAGAATGTCCTGACGCGGGAGCCAACTAACGCTGATGCCATTCTTGGTCTGACGGAAGTGGATATTGCTGCCGGTGACAAAGCGGCGGCACGTAGCCAGCTGGCGAAACTGCCTGCCACCGATAACACCTCGCTGAACACTCAGCGGCGCGTGGCGCTGGCACAGGCGCAGCTTGGCGATACCGCAGCGGCGCAGCAGAAATTTAATCAGTTGATCCCGCTGGCAAAATCTCAGCCGCCGTCGATGGAAAGTGCGATGGTGCTGCGCGACGGTGCGAAGTTTGAAGCGCAGGCGGGCGATCCAAAGCAGGCGCTGGAAACCTACAAAGACGCGATGGTCGCATCCGGTGTGACCACGACGCGTCCGCAGGATAACGACACCTTTACCCGGCTGACCCGTAACGACGAGAAAGATGACTGGCTGAAACGCGGCGTGCGCAGCGATGCAGCGGACCTCTATCGCCAGCAGGATCTTAACGTCACCCTCGAGCACGATTACTGGGGGTCGAGCGGCACCGGTGGTTACTCCGATCTGAAAGCGCACACTACCATGTTGCAGGTGGATGCGCCGTATTCTGACGGGCGGATGTTCTTTCGCAGTGATTTCGTCAATATGAACGTCGGCAGTTTCTCCACGAATGCCGATGGCAAATGGGATGACAACTGGGGCACCTGTACATTACAGGACTGTAGCGGCAACCGCAGCCAGTCGGATTCCGGTGCCAGCGTGGCGGTCGGCTGGCGAAATGACGTCTGGAGCTGGGATATCGGCACCACGCCGATGGGCTTCAACGTGGTGGATGTGGTCGGCGGCATCAGTTACAGCGATGATATCGGGCCGCTGGGTTACACAGTTAACGCCCATCGTCGGCCCATCTCCAGTTCTTTGCTGGCCTTTGGCGGGCAAAAAGACTCCCCGAGCAATACCGGGAAAAAATGGGGCGGCGTGCGTGCCGACGGCGTGGGGCTAAGCCTGAGCTACGATAAAGGTGAAGCAAACGGCGTCTGGGCATCGCTTAGCGGTGACCAGTTAACCGGTAAAAATGTCGAAGATAACTGGCGCGTGCGCTGGATGACGGGCTATTACTATAAGGTCATCAACCAGAATAATCGCCGTGTGACCATTGGCCTGAACAATATGATCTGGCATTACGACAAAGACCTGAGTGGGTACTCACTCGGTCAGGGCGGTTACTACAGCCCGCAGGAATACCTGTCGTTTGCCATTCCGGTGATGTGGCGTGAACGGACAGAAAACTGGTCGTGGGAGCTGGGGGCGTCTGGTTCGTGGTCGCATTCGCGCACCAAAACCATGCCGCGGTATCCGCTGATGAATCTGATCCCGACTGACTGGCAGGAAGAAGCTGCGCGGCAATCCAACGATGGCGGCAGCAGTCAGGGCTTTGGCTATACGGCGCGGGCATTACTTGAGCGTCGCGTCACATCCAACTGGTTTGTCGGTACGGCAATTGATATCCAGCAAGCGAAGGATTACGCGCCCAGCCATTTCCTGCTCTACGTACGTTATTCCGCCGCCGGATGGCAGGGTGACATGGATTTACCGCCGCAGCCGCTGATACCTTACGCCGACTGGTAAGTTTTCAGATAGCGCCTCTCTTAATGCCGCTGCGATCGGGTATACTCGGGCGGCAATCTGGGATTTCCGGGGGGAGACAATTTGCGCGTAAGTCGCTCGTTAACAATCAAGCAGATGGCAATGGTGGCAGCCGTTGTCCTGGTGTTCGTTTTTATTTTTTGCACCGTTTTGCTGTTCCATCTGGTCCAGCAGAATCGCTATAACACGGCTACGCAACTGGAAAGCATTGCTCGCTCTGTCCGCGAACCCTTATCTTCTGCCATTTTGAAAGGCGATATTCCCGAAGCGGAAGCTATTCTTGCCAGCATTAAACCGGCAGGCGTGGTCAGCCGTGCCGATGTGGTGCTGCCTAACCAGTTCCAGGCGCTGCGTAAAAGTTTTATTCCAGAGCGTCCGGTGCCGGTAATGGTTACTCGCATGTTTGAGCTACCGGTGCAAATCTCGCTGGGCGTTTACTCGCTGGAACGTCCGGCAAACCCGCAGCCAATTGCCTATCTGGTGCTACAGGCGGATTCCTTCCGCATGTATAAGTTCGTGATGAGCACCCTCTCAACGTTAGTGACCATTTACTTACTTTTGTCGTTAATATTGACGGTGGCGATTAGCTGGTGCATTAACCGCCTGATTTTGCATCCGTTACGCAATATTGCTCGTGAACTTAACGCCATCCCAGCCCAGGAGCTTGTTGGTCACCAACTGGCATTACCACGTCTGCATCAGGACGATGAAATCGGTATGCTGGTGCGCAGTTACAACCTCAACCAGCAATTGCTGCAGCGCCATTATGAAGAACAGAACGAAAATGCGATGCGCTTCCCGGTGTCGGATTTGCCGAACAAAGCCTTGCTGATGGAGATGCTGGAGCAGGTTGTCGCGCGTAAACAAACCACCGCGCTGATGATTATCACCTGTGAAACCCTGCGTGATACTGCGGGCGTGCTGAAAGAGGCGCAACGAGAAATTCTGCTGCTGACGCTGGTGGAAAAACTCAAATCGGTACTGTCGCCACGTATGATCCTCGCGCAGATTAGTGGTTATGACTTTGCTGTCATTGCCAATGGTGTACAGGAACCGTGGCATGCTATTACTTTAGGTCAGCAAGTGCTCACTATCATGAGCGAGCGCCTGCCGATTGAACGTATTCAACTCCGTCCGCACTGTAGCATTGGCGTGGCGATGTTCTACGGCGATCTCACCGCCGAACAGCTTTACAGTCGCGCTATTTCTGCGGCATTTACCGCTCGCCATAAAGGTAAGAATCAGATTCAGTTCTTTGATCCGCAGCAGATGGAAGCCGCCCAACAGCGGTTGACGGAAGAGAGCGATATCCTTAATGCACTGGAAAATCATCAGTTTGCGATTTGGTTACAGCCACAGGTCGAGATGACCAGCGGTAAACTGGTCAGTGCGGAAGTGTTACTGCGTATCCAGCAACCGGATGGCAGTTGGGATCTGCCGAATGGCTTAATCGATCGCATTGAGTGCTGTGGGCTGATGGTTACCGTCGGTCACTGGGTGCTGGAAGAGTCCTGCCGACTGCTGGCTGCCTGGCAAGAGCGCGGCATTATGCTGCCCTTGTCGGTAAACCTCTCGGCGCTGCAACTGATGCACCCGAATATGGTGGCGGATATGCTGGAACTGTTAACCCGCTATCGCATTCAGCCGGGAACGCTGATTCTGGAAGTGACAGAAAGCCGACGTATTGATGACCCTCATGCAGCGGTGGCAATCCTCCGCCCGTTGCGTAATGCCGGCGTTCGGGTGGCGCTGGATGATTTCGGCATGGGCTACGCAGGGCTGCGTCAGCTGCAGCATATGAAATCGTTGCCAATCGACGTACTGAAAATCGACAAAATGTTTGTTGAAGGCTTGCCAGAAGATAGCAGCATGATTGCAGCAATTATCATGCTGGCACAAAGTCTGAACTTACAAATGATTGCCGAAGGCGTGGAGACTGAAGCGCAGCGCGACTGGCTGGCAAAAGCGGGCGTGGGTATTGCCCAGGGCTTCCTTTTTGCTCGCCCACTCCCTATTGAAATCTTCGAAGAGAGTTACCTGGAAGAAAAGTAGCTACCCCAAACTGATTACAAAACTTTAAAAAGTGCCGGTTTGTGCGAGCCAGCTCAAACTTTTTAACCTTTTTGTTTCAATTATGATCCAGGTACATTTCTGTGATGTTGTCTGGGTGTTATTTTAAGGCCGCAGGTACCCCATAACCTTACAAGACCTGTGGTTTTACTAAAGGACACCCTATGAAAACCTCTCTGTTTAAAAGCCTTTACTTTCAGGTCCTGACAGCGATAGCCATTGGTATTCTCCTTGGCCATTTCTACCCTGAAATAGGCGAGCAAATGAAACCGCTTGGCGACGGGTTCGTTAAGCTCATTAAGATGATCATCGCTCCTGTCATCTTTTGTACCGTCGTAACGGGCATTGCGGGCATGGAAAGCATGAAGGCGGTCGGTCGTACCGGCGCAGTCGCACTGCTTTACTTTGAAATTGTCAGCACCATCGCACTGATTATTGGTCTTATCATCGTTAACGTCGTGCAGCCTGGTGCCGGAATGAACGTCGATCCGGCAACGCTTGATGCGAAAGCGGTAGCGGTTTACGCCGATCAGGCGAAAGACCAGGGCATTGTCGCCTTCATTATGGATGTCATCCCGGCGAGCGTCATTGGCGCATTTGCCAGCGGTAACATTCTGCAGGTGCTGCTGTTTGCCGTACTGTTTGGTTTTGCGCTCCACCGTCTGGGCAGCAAAGGCCAACTGATTTTTAACGTGATCGAAAGTTTCTCGCAGGTCATTTTCGGCATCATCAATATGATCATGCGTCTGGCACCTATTGGTGCGTTCGGGGCAATGGCGTTTACCATCGGTAAATACGGCGTCGGCACACTGGTGCAACTGGGGCAGCTGATTATCTGCTTCTACATCACCTGTATCCTGTTTGTGGTGCTGGTATTGGGTTCAATCGCCAAAGCGACCGGTTTCAGTATCTTCAAATTTATTCGCTACATACGTGAAGAATTGCTGATTGTACTGGGGACTTCATCTTCCGAGTCGGCGCTGCCGCGTATGCTCGACAAGATGGAGAAACTCGGCTGCCGCAAATCGGTGGTGGGGCTGGTCATCCCGACAGGCTACTCGTTTAACCTTGATGGCACATCGATATACCTGACAATGGCGGCGGTGTTTATCGCCCAGGCCACTAACAGTCAGATGGATATCGTTCACCAAATCACACTATTAATTGTGTTGCTGCTTTCTTCCAAAGGGGCTGCAGGGGTAACGGGCAGTGGCTTTATCGTGCTGGCGGCGACGCTCTCTGCGGTGGGCCATTTGCCGGTAGCGGGTCTGGCGCTAATCCTCGGTATCGACCGTTTCATGTCAGAAGCCCGTGCGCTGACTAACCTGGTCGGTAACGGCGTAGCGACCATTGTTGTTGCTAAGTGGGTGAAAGAACTGGACCACAAAAAACTGGACGATGTGCTGAATAATCGTGCGCCGGATGGCAAAACGCACGAATTATCCTCTTAATCTCACCACTTATGCCCGCACTCCCTTCCCCGAGTGCGGGTGTTTGCGCATAATTGACCCCTGTGCCTGAACTTACCACCTGGGTGAGTTCAGGTTTATTTCACTTCTTCCGTGACATTTTCATGTTCTTGCGGTCTAACACGAAGTGTTTTTAATGTCATTTAGACTGACCGACAACGGGCAGTTTTTTATTACCAGGATAGTTGATCAGGGGTTCACATGCAGGGCACAAAAATTCGACTTTTAGCGGGCGGTTTGCTGATGATGGCCACTGCTGGCTATGTGCAGGCAGATGCGCTCCAGCCTGATCCAGCATGGCAACAGGGGACGCTTTCCAACGGTTTACAGTGGCAAGTGCTGACCACGCCCCAGCGTCCCAGCGATCGCGTTGAAATTCGCCTGCTGGTTAATACCGGTTCGCTCGCCGAAAGTACACAACAGAGCGGTTACAGTCACGCCATCCCTCGTATTGCGTTAACGCAAAGCGGTGGCCTTGACGCAGCACAGGCGCGTTCATTGTGGCAGCAGGGGATCGACCCTAAACGCCCGATGCCGCCGGTAATTGTCTCTTATGACACCACGCTGTTTAATCTGAGTTTGCCCAATAACCGTAACGACTTGCTGAAAGAAGCGCTCTCTTATCTGGCAAATGCCACTGGCAAACTGACTATCACGCCAGAAACCATCAACCACGCGCTGCAAAGTCAGGACATGGTGGCAACCTGGCCTGCCGATACTAAAGAGGGCTGGTGGCGCTATCGTCTGAAAGGATCAACCTTGTTAGGTCACGATCCTGCCGATCCGCTGAAACAACCCGTTGAAGCGGAAAAGATTAAAGATTTCTATCAGAAATGGTACACCCCGGATGCAATGACGCTGCTGGTGGTGGGAAACGTGGATGCGCGCTCGGTTGTCGACCAAATCAACAAAACGTTTGGCGAACTGAAAGGCAAACGTGAAACACCGGCTCCGGTGCCGACGCTTTCTCCGCTGCGTCCTGAAGCGGTGAGTATTATGACCGATGCGGTACGTCAGGACCGGTTATCTATCATGTGGGATACGCCGTGGCAGCCAATTCGTGAATCAGCCGCACTGCTGCGCTACTGGCGTGCGGACCTGGCCCGTGAGGCGCTGTTCTGGCACGTTCAGCAAGCGTTAAGCACCAGTAACAGCAAAGACATCGGTCTTGGATTTGACTGCCGTGTGCTGTATCTGCGTGCGCAGTGTGCCATCAACATCGAATCACCAAACGACAAGCTGAACAGCAACCTTAATTTGGTAGCGCGTGAGCTGGCAAAGGTTCGCGATAAAGGTCTGCCGGAAGAAGAGTTCAATGCGTTAGTGGCGCAAAAGAAACTGGAGCTGCAGAAACTGTTTGCCGCCTATGCGCGAGCTGATACCGATATTTTGATGGGTCAGCGGATGCGTTCGTTGCAAAATCAGGTCGTTGATATCGCGCCGGAGCAATATCAGAAACTGCGCCAGGACTTCCTTAACAGCCTGACGGTGGAGATGTTAAATCAGGATCTGCGTCAGCAGTTGTCGAACGATATGGCGTTAATTCTTCTGCAGCCGAAAGGCGAGCCAGAATTTAACATGAAAGCGTTGCAGGCGGCCTGGGATCAAATCATGGCCCCATCTACTACTGCTGCCACAACCTCAGTTGCCACGGATGACGTACATCCTGAAGTGACGGATATTCCACCCGCACAGTAATGCCTGATGGTGATGAGTTAGCACAACCATCAGGTATTTATGGATGAGCTGGATAGAGGGGTAACACTTTATCCAGCCTTTTGCATATGCTGCTTTTACGCCGGCATCGCCTCACGCGGGATAATCGCGCCGCGATACTGAATAACGGTACTTGCGGTCAGGTGCCCGCGTTTCGCCGCATTTTCCGCACTGCCGCCCGTCAAACGTACCGCCAGATAACCGGCACTGAAAGAGTCGCCAGCTGCGGTGGTATCGATCACTTTTTCTTTCGGCAGTTTCACCGCCGGAACATCCACTAACCCCTCGCCAGCAATGGACACCAGGCAAGAATCCGCCCCGCGTTTCACCACCACTTCTTTCACGCCCGCGTTATGGGTGCGCGCAATGACGTCTTCCACCGGTTGTTGACCCCACAGCGCGTCTTCGTCGTCCAGCGTCAGGAAGGCGATATCCGTGCATTCCAGCATTTGCTGGTACATCTGCTGTGTCTCTTCTTTGCTGGCCCACAAGCGCGGACGGTAGTTATTGTCGAAAATCACTTTTCCACCGTTAGCGCGGCATTCGCGCAGCAGGGAAAGCAGCTTTTCGCGGCTGGTCGGGCTTAAGATTGCCAGGCTAATCCCGCTCAGGTAGAGATAATCAAAATTCGCCAGCTCTGCACAAATCGCTGCGGATTGCTCACTCTCCAGCCAAAATTTGGCGGCGGCTTCGTTACGCCAGTAGTAGAACGTACGTTCGCCGGTGCTGTCGGTTTCAATGTAGTAAAGACCCGGCAGACGGTTTTCCATCCGTTGGGTCAGGGAAGTATCAACGTTCTCGCCGTGCCAGGCGTCCAGCATCTGCTGACTAAAACTGTCCGTTCCCAGCGCCGTCACGTAATGAACGGTTAATGCCGCAGGATCGACCTGACGGGCGATATAGACGGAAGTGTTCAGGGTATCGCCGCCGAAACCGCGCTTAACGTCCGCGCCTTTCTCGGAAAGCTCAATCATGCATTCGCCAATCACGGCAATCTTTTTGGACATAGTCGTGAACCTGATCTGTAAAAAATTAGCGTTAGTTTGCGCTGTGGTGGTTTGCTGGTCAACCATATTAAAACAGTGTTCCATTATTTTTTTGAGCCAGAACGTATTCCTGAAAGATTCCGTTGTGGAGTGGGGAAATTTAACCCGGCCAGGCGGTAAAGTTCTGCCCTTGCGCGCCGATAATCTTTGTCGAGTCCGGGCAGCATCACTTTTAAACACAGGACATCTTTGATGATAAGGCAGGTTATCCAGCGAATAAGCAACCCTGAAGCAAGCATCGAGAGCTTGCAGGAACGGCGTTTTTGGTTGCAGTGTGAGCGTGCTTACACCTGGCAGCCGATCTATCAAACCTGCGGACGGTTAATGGCCGTGGAGCTATTAACGGTGGTCACGCATCCCTCGAACCCTTTACAACGTCTGCCGCCGGATCGCTATTTTACTGAAATCACCGTCAGCCATCGGATGGAGGTTGTGAAAGAGCAGATTGATTTGCTGGCGCAAAATGCCGACTTCTTTGTCGAGCACGGCCTGCTGGCATCGGTCAATATTGATGGTCCTACGCTCATCGCCCTGCGTCAGCAACCAAAAATCCTGCGCCAGATTGAGCATCTTCCCTGGCTGCGTTTCGAACTGGTAGAACACATCCGCCTGCCAAAAGACTCAACCTTTGCCTCGATGTGTGAATTTGGTCCGCTGTGGCTGGATGATTTCGGCACTGGGATGGCAAATTTCTCTGCGCTAAGTGAAGTACGTTACGACTACATCAAAATCGCCCGTGAGCTGTTTGTGATGCTGCGTCAGTCGCCGGAAGGACGCACGCTCTTTTCTCAGCTTTTACATCTCATGAATCGCTATTGTCGCGGGGTGATTGTCGAAGGTGTGGAAACGCAGGAAGAGTGGCGCGATGTACAAAATTCGCCTGCATTTGCCGCACAAGGCTGGTTTCTTTCACGCCCGGCACCGATAGAAACGCTGAATTCGGCAGTTCTGGCGCTATAAGCTGCCTCATTTTCTGCCTGGCTGGACTATCTTTAGGACTGGCACAGGAAGAAATATGAGGAAGCGAATGATGAGCAAGGCAGGCAAAATAACCGCTGCGATTTCAGGGACTTTCTTGTTGTTGATTGTCGTGGCGATCATTTTGATTGCAACATTTGACTGGAATCGACTCAAACCGACCATCAACCAGAAAGTCTCTGCGGAGTTGAATCGTCCATTCGCTATCCGTGGCGATCTGGGCGTGGTGTGGGAGCGGCAAAAACAAGAAACCGGCTGGCGCAGCTGGGTGCCGTGGCCTCATGTGCATGCAGAAGACATCATTCTTGGCAATCCGCCGGATATTCCCGAAGTCACAATGGTGCATTTGCCACGCGTAGAGGCAACACTGGCCCCGCTGGCGTTGCTGACCAAAACGGTCTGGCTGCCGTGGATAAAACTGGAGAAGCCCGACGCGCGTCTGATTCGTCTCTCTGAAAAGAACAATAACTGGACCTTTAATCTCGCCAATGATGACAACAAAGACATGAATGCAAAGCCGTCGGCGTGGTCGTTTCGACTGGATAATATTCTGTTCGATCAAGGGCGGATCGCTATTGATGACAAAGTAAGCAAAGCGGATCTGGAAATTTTTGTCGATCCGTTAGGCAAGCCGCTGCCGTTCAGTGAAGTTACCGGATCGAAAGGTAAAGCGGACAAAGAAAAGGTGGGCGATTACGTTTTTGGTCTGAAGGCGCAGGGACGTTATAACGGTGAACCGCTCACGGGCAAAGGTAAAATCGGCGGTATGCTGGCACTACGCGGCGAAGGTACACCGTTTCCGGTACAGGCTGATTTCCGCTCCGGGAATACTCGCGTCGCTTTTGATGGCGTCGTGAATGACCCAATGAAGATGGGCGATGTCGATTTACGGCTTAAATTTTCTGGCGATTCGCTGGGTGATCTCTATGAACTGACGGGTGTTCTGCTGCCCGATACCCCGCCGTTTGAAACGGATGGTCGGCTGGTAGCGAAAATCGACACTGAAAAATCGTCGGTCTTTGATTATCGCGGTTTTAATGGGCGCATTGGCGATAGTGATATCCACGGTTCTCTGATCTACACCACCGGCAAGCCACGGCCAAAACTGGAAGGTGATGTCGAATCGCGGCAATTGCGGCTGGCAGATTTAGGGCCATTGATTGGCGTTGATTCTGGAAAAGGTGCAGAAAAGTCGAAACGGTCTGAGCAGAAGAAAGGCGAAAAAAGCGTTCAGCCTGCGGGCAAAGTGCTGCCTTATGACCGCTTCGAAACCGATAAATGGGACGTCATGGATGCCGATGTTCGCTTCAAAGGGCGGCGCATTGAACATGGTAGTAGCTTGCCGATTAGCGATCTTTCTACTCATATCATCCTCAAAAATGCTGACCTGCGCCTGCAACCGCTGAAATTTGGCATGGCAGGCGGCAGCATTGCGGCGAATATTCATCTGGAAGGTGATAAAAAACCGATGCAGGGGCGGGCTGATATTCAGGCGCGTCGGCTGAAACTGAAAGAACTGATGCCCGATGTAGAACTGATGCAGAAGACGCTGGGGGAAATGAACGGTGACGCGGAACTACGCGGTAGCGGTAACTCGGTGGCGGCGCTTTTAGGCAACAGTAACGGCAACCTGAAACTGTTGATGAATGACGGGCTGGTGAGCCGCAACCTGATGGAGATTGTCGGCCTGAATGTCGGCAACTACATTGTCGGTGCGATATTTGGTGATGATGAGGTGCGGGTGAACTGCGCGGCGGCGAATCTGGATATTGCCAACGGTGTGGCGCGTCCGCAGATTTTTGCTTTTGATACTGAGAATGCGTTGATCAATGTTACCGGCACGGCAAGTTTTGCTTCGGAACAGCTGGATTTAACTATCGATCCAGAAAGTAAAGGGATTCGCATTATCACACTGCGTTCGCCGCTGTATGTGCGTGGGACATTTAAAAATCCGCAGGCTGGGGTGAAAGCCGGGCCGTTGATTGCCCGTGGTGCTGTTGCGGCGGCACTGGCAACGCTGGTAACACCGGCGGCGGCGTTACTGGCGCTGATCTCTCCTTCCGAAGGGGAGGCTAATCAGTGTCGGACGATTTTGTCGCAGATGAAGAAGTGATGGAAACTGCCGGATGCGGCGTGAACGCCTTATCCGGCCTACAAATCCTTGCGAATTCAATATATTTTATGGAAATTCAGGCCTGATAAGCGTAGCGCATCAGGCAATTTCAACCTTATTACAACGATTGATGTCGCGTCTCATGGGTCAGCAGCAGGGCGATTAAGGTCAAGCCAGCCATCGCCGCCAGATATAACCCCACCGCACCTAACCCGTAGTTAGTCTGCAACCAGGCTGCGATATACGGCGCAACGGAAGCCCCGAGAATCGACGCTACGTTGTAAGAGAACGATGCTCCGGTGTAACGCACTTCTGTCGGGAACAGCTCTGGTAACAGCGCGCCCATCGGCCCGAAGGTCAGTCCCATCAGACTTAACCCCAGCAGCAGGAAGGCAAAAACCAGAATCGGGTTGCCAGAACCGAGCAGCGGGTTAAAGGCGAACAGCGCGAACAGGATGATCAGCGTGGTGATGATTACCATGCTTTTACGACGACCAAAGGCATCGGCCAGCAGTCCGGCGACTGGCACCATCACGCCAAAACCAATCACTGCCATCATCAGCATCCACAATACTTCGTTACGCGGCAGGCCAAGACCCACGGGCGCGGCGGCGGTACTGAAGGTCATTGAGTAGACCGTCATGATGTAAAACAGCGTATAGGTTGCCAGCATAATGAACGTACCCAGTACGGTTACGCGAACATGTTTGGTCAGCAGCGTACCCAGCGGGATCTTCACCTGTTTTTTCGCTTTAGCGACTTTCTCAAACACCGGCGACTCATGCAGCGACACGCGAACATACAGGCCGATAATGACCAGCACCGCCGAGAAGATAAACGGCACGCGCCAACCCCAGCTCATAAACTTCTCGTCGGTCAGTAGCCAGGAAAGCAGTAAGAAAGTGCCGTTGGCAAAGAAGAAGCCAATCGGAGCGCCCAGCTGCGGGAAGGAGCCGTACAATGCACGTTTGCGCGGTGGTGCGTTCTCGGTTGCCAGCAGCGCCGCTCCGCCCCATTCGCCGCCTAAGCCCAGACCCTGACCAAATCGAGCCAGTGCCAGCAGCAGCGGGGCGAAAATACCAATCGTGGCATAGCCCGGCAGCAGACCAATCACCACGGTCGAAATCCCCATCGTTAGCAACGAGGCGACCAGCGTCGCTTTACGCCCAACGCGATCGCCAAAATGACCAAAGACGGCAGAGCCAATAGGGCGCGCGACGAAGGCGATGGCGAAGGTGGCAAGCGACTGTAGCGTTGCTGCCGTAGGATCACCCTGTGGGAAGAAGATATGCGGGAACACAATAACGGCTGCCGTTGCGTAAATATAGAAGTCGAAGAACTCAATGGCTGTACCGATGAGTGAGGCAACCAGAACTTTATTACGTGAGTTTACCGGCGTAAATTCCTGGTTATTTTCGAGTGTTGTGGCTGTTGCTTGCATAATCTTTTCTTATTTTTTGGCTAACGAATAGCCATATTACGCACAGCAAAAGTGATATTTCAATGTGTAACAAATCGCGGAGTTGGTCGAAAATCAGCCAAAAAGGGAATAATGTTTAAGCTGGTGATTTTTCTTCTATGAAATGCTTCACATAATTTCATAAATGGTGGATAAAACTGGTTTTAGGTTAAATAAAAGTTACCAACTGGATTTATATGCTGGAGTAATGAGTTGGAATGAAATTGTTTGCTCCTAAGAGATGACAGAAAAGGCTCTGGGGAAGAGTTTAAGTGGTTATGTGCGCATGATAGCCGGATGCGATGCTGGCGCATTTTATCCGGCCTACGGGGAGCCAGGCCGAATAAATTCGTAGGCCGGATAAGGCGTTACGCTGCATCCGGCATATTTTAAGACTGCGTTTTCCCCGGCATTCTCGGGTCGTCTTTGTATTCGGCGGTGGCAATCCACGCCGCGCAAAACAGCGTCAGACGAGCGAAGAAGTAGAAAAACGCCATCAGTCCCAGCACGGAGCCAAATGCTGCGCCAGACGGAGATTTCATCAGCGATGGCAGTGTGTAGGTCATCACGATTTTAATCACTTCAAAACCTATAGCAGCAAGAAATGTTCCGCGAATTAGCGCTTTTTTGCGCGGACGGTGGCGCGGCAATCGCCAAAAGATCCAGAAGAAAAGCAGATAGTTGGCGAAGATGGAAATCGCAAGACCAATCAACCGCCACGTTGGTTTCAGCCACTCAATGCTGTTCAGGTGCAGGGCGCTAATAATCATTTGCTGCGCCGAACCGGCAACCGAGGTGATCGAAAGCGTCACAATGAGCGCAATCAGCAAACCAATCAGCGAAATAAAATCACGCAGATATTTAACCCAAAATTTTTCCTGATCCTGTGGCGAACGTTCCCAGACATCGCGCGATTGAGCGCGAATCGCTTCACGCAGGTTACCCATCCAGTTGATGCCGGAATAAAGCGCCACCGCCAGGCCGACAAGCCCTACCGTCGTACGCTGTTGAACGGCGGTATTGATGGTGTTTTTCAATGTAGCTGCCAGCGTCGGATCGCTAATATTTTGCAGAATTTTGTCGAAGATATCCTGCAGCAGCATCGGATGGGAGGCCAGAACGAAACCAGCGGCGGCAAACGACACCATCAAAATCGGAATCATCGACAAAAATGAGAAATAGGTGATAGCCGCACCAAACTGATTCCCCAGCCGATCGTTAAAGCGTTCAGTCGCGCGAATCAGGTGCGCAATAATCGGTTGGCGTTGGACTTTTTCGGCAGTAGTGGTGACGGTTTCCAGCGCCTGGCTAACTTTGCCGCCTTTCTCGCTATTATCCAGCGGTTTAATCGGCTCGAGCTCCAGATCCTGGGTGGGACGTTTAATCTCGTTTTCCTGCGTCATCCGCTCTTTTATCCTTCTGTCTTGATCATTCTTAAAAAGTATAGTCGGTCAGTCCAGGTACTCTTTCATTACGCCAGCCAGCCACTGCATAAACAGGTTTACACGCCGGGAAAGCTCCCGACGCTGCGGATAAACCAGCGAAAGGGAGAGCGGCTCGGCACGGTAGCCAGGTAATACTTCAATAAGCCGCCCGGCACGCAGGGCTTCGCGCACGGCAATGCGCGGGATCTGAATAATCCCCAGACCGGCAAGACCGGCGGCGAGATAGTTTTCGCTACTGTTTACCGTCAACATGCCGCCAGACTTAAACCACTGGACACCATTAACGCTGGCAACCTCAAAACCTAACGGATGTACACCCAGGTGCGGTGTGTAACGCACTATTGCGTGTGAAGTCAGATCGTCGGGGCTTTGTGGATAACCAAAGCGTGTCAGATAGTGTGGACTGGCACAGTTGACCATGGTTAGTTTGCCGAGGGGACAGGCGATAACACCATCTTCCGATAACGCGCCAGTGCGTATCACGCAATCAAAACCATCATGAAGAATATCTACCGGACGGTCATGGCTACTCAGTTCCAGCTCAATTCCCGGATGCTGATAGAGAAATTCCGACAGGCGCGGCAGTAACAGGCTTTTCGCGATTCCTGGTGGGATGTCGATGCGTAATTTACCGCTGATACTGGTGGCATCCTGTTGAAACAGACCGTCCAGTTCGTTGAGATTACTCAACACATCTTTTGCCCGTTGATAATAGGTCATGCCTTCTGGCGTGAGTTTGACCCGTCGCGTGGTGCGCTGGAGAAGCTGGGTGCCAAGTTGATGTTCCAGTGCCTGTATCTGGCGCGAAACACTTCCCTTTGGCAAAGCAAAGAAATCCGCTGCGCGGGAAAAACTTTCCAGCTCCGCGACTTTGATGAACAACTGCATTGCGTGAATTTTATCCATTTCTTTGACCGATTGTTGTTCACAGCGAAACAGTAACGCGCATATCGCATTGTTTATTGTTTTTCTAACATCTAATGCCGGGTTTCACAATGTTGTCATGACGAATGTGGCGATTTCTCAGTAGGAAAAGGGGAGAATAGCTTTATGAGAACGGTGAATCCCCTTAAACAGAGCGTATTTTTCAGCGATTCCCTTTAAAGTGAACAGAGGACGTATTGGCTATTTGTGCTTATTTTTGTCTCATTGCCGTTTGTTATTTTGGCTTGTGGTCGCGGAATTTCATTTTTAATTGCATGCGTACTAGCCATCAATATAAGGAAATCCTCAAAATTGTTTTAAATAATGCCCTCGACATGTAATTTCAGGCGTTTAGCTGTAACTATTTATATCGGTAACTATTTTCTACGCGTCATCTCTGTAGAATGGCCACCGCCAAATGGCGAATTCTTATTTTTTCTCGCGGGTAATACCCTTCCACTACTTAAGTCTTTTTAACGTATTCAGGTGGAGATTCAGTTATGCAAATAGTCATGTTTGACAGGCAGTCAATATTTATTCATGGAATGAAAATCAGTTTACAGCATCGTATTCCAGGAGTGAGTATTCAGGGGGCCAGTCAGGCAGACGAGTTATGGCAAAAGCTGGAAAGTTACCCTGAAGCCTTAGTGATGCTCGATGGCGATCAGGATGGTGAGTTTTGCTACTGGTTGCTGCAAAAAACCGTGGTGCAATTTCCTGAGGTTAAGGTGTTAATTACGGCGACGGATTGCAACAAACGGTGGTTACAGGAAGTTATTCATTTTAATGTGCTGGCCATTGTGCCTCGTGATTCAACCGTCGAGACATTTGCGTTGGCGGTCAATAGTGCGGCGATGGGGATGATGTTTCTGCCGGGAGACTGGCGAACGACGCCGGAAAAGGACATTAAAGATCTCAAATCGTTAAGCGCCCGCCAGCGGGAGATTTTAACCATGTTAGCGGCGGGCGAATCAAATAAAGAGATCGGCAGGGCGCTGAATATCAGTACCGGAACGGTAAAAGCGCATCTGGAATCCCTGTATCGCCGTCTGGAAGTGAAAAATCGCACCCAGGCGGCAATGATGTTAAATATCTCCTCCTGAAGAGGATAATTTTACAGCCAGCAGGACGTTAGCGGCTGGCTGTAAAAATATTATGGTTCGCCGTACAAACCAATTAAACGGCGTACCACACCGTTAGTCCAGCCAAACCCATCCTGCAACGGATACTCGCCACCGCCGCCTTCGCGGGGAACACCATCGGCAATATGGTATTTCTCGATCAGTTTGTGCTGTTCCAGATAGAACTGATTCACCGTCTTCAGCCAGCTGCGCGCGATTTCATCACCCAGAAGGTCATCGCCGTACATTTTAAATCCCTGAATCGCCATCCATTGTAATGGTGCCCAGCCGTTAGGTTTATCCCACTGTTCACCGGTTTCGTACTCGCTTGCCAGAATCCCGCCAGGTGTCAGTAACCGACTGCGCACGGCGTTTGCCAGACGATCGGCCTGTTCATGGTTCGCCATACCGACATAGAGCGGCACAATGGCGGCAGCGGAAAAGAGCGCCAGTTGTTCGCGTCGCCAGTCGTAATCGCGGTAGATACCGTTTTCATCATCCCAGAGGTAACGGTTTACCGCATCGCGACGGGCACTGGCCTTCTGGCGGAACAGTGCTTCTGTCTCTTTCTCGCCTTTCAGTGCCGAGATGTTGGCGATGGCGCTCTCCAGTTTAAACAGGAAGGCATTCAGATCGATAGGGATGAACTGGGTGGTACGAATGCTCGCCAGACGACCGGTATCACGCAGCCAACGGGAAGAGTAATCCCAACCGGAGGCCGCCCCCGCGCGTAAATCTCGGTACACCTCGTTAGGCGGGCGACCAGAATGTTTCGCGGTTTCAACGTCTTCAAGCCAGGATTCGTCACGCGGCGTGTCGCGATCGTCCCAGTAACGGTTGAGCAGCGATCCGTCCGGCATCCGCACAACATGGCGATAGGCCTGATTAGGGATCAACGATTCTGCGCCGTCCATCCAGAAGGCATATTCCATTTTCAGATGGTCGAGATAGCGGCGCGCGCCGCGTACACCATCTTCTTCAAACAACTCCACCATCAGCGCAAAAACCGGTGGTTGCGAGCGGCTCAAATAATAGGTGCGGTTGCCGTTGGGGATGTGACCATAGTTTTCGATCATCCAGGCGAAGTTATCGGCCATGCATTTCAGCAAATCTTCCCGACCACTTTCCGCCAGCCCCAGCATGGTGAAATAGGAATCCCAGTAGTAGGTTTCGCTAAAACGGCCCCCTGGAACAATGTAAGACTGTGGCAGCGCCAGCAGGGAAGACCACGGAATGTGATCTTGCGGTTCGCGGGTAAGCACCGGCCACAGCTGGTCGATATGTTCTTTCAGGGAATTTTGCGGGTCCGATACATACTCGCTGGAGTAGGTCTCCGGCAGCCAGAAGTGATTTTCAACAAACTTGCGCAAGTCAAAATCACGATGACGGCGCACTTTACGATAGCGGATTAAAATATCCAGCGGGTCCATTTTGGGTGCGCAGTCGGGAAAGGTTTTACTGTCGGGGAAAATTTTCGCCGACTGAACATGCTCGAACAGTTCGAGATAGCGATCGGCAGGCGTCAGCGCATCAGAGGCGGGCAGCCCTTCAATCATCTCGGGTTCTGGTTCTGCCTCGATCATCTCATCCAGTTTTAATTCATACGGGTCCAGTTCATAGCAGAGATCGACCTCGATCATCAGTTCGTCTGGATTAGAGTTTTGAATTTTCTGATTGAGCATAAGGATCCGACCTCCGAAATTCGTCGCTAATTATCGGGCTTTTCTTTAAGGGTAGTCATTCGCTCCGCCTGGTGGGCGACAAAGCGTGCGGTGGATCACGTTTATTAACTTGTCAAAAAATATAACGCACTAATATCAATAGAATTTATAAAAATACGGATTCCGTGTTGTTTTTCATTTTCAGAACATTCAATCCTGCTCTCGCCGCAATCATGATATGCCATTCCTGCTCTGTATAATAGGTACAGACTATCTTATTGATAGTTTATATTCATGTAATTGATTGATTCCTATCAAAAAGCGTATTTCCCTGTTTTTTATGATGGCTTTGTCTCGCAGAGACGTTTGCAGCATTCTGGAAAATTTTCTGGGTCACAATAACTCACCACCGTGAGGGAAGAATAATGAAAATGGTCTCACGTATTACCGCGATCGGCCTGGCTGGCGTCGCGATTTGCTATTTAGGGTTATCTGGTTATGTGTGGTACCACGATAATAAACGCAGTAAACAGGCCGATGTTCAGGCATCTGCTGTCAGTGAAAATAATCAGGTTTTAGGTTTTCTTCGCGAAAAAGGATGCGACTATTGTCATACGCCTTCGGCAGAATTACCCGCCTATTATTATATTCCTGGCGCGAAACAGTTGATGGATTACGACATTAAGCTTGGATATAAATCTTTTAACCTCGAGGCCGTGCGTGCGGCTCTGTTGGCAGATAAACCCGTTTCGCAAAGCGATCTGAATAAGATTGAATGGGTGATGCAGTATGAAACTATGCCGCCAACGCGTTACACCGCGCTACACTGGGCGGGTAAGGTGAGTGATGAAGAGCGGGCGGAAATACTTGCCTGGATTGCAAAACAGCGAGCGGAATATTACGCCAGTAATGATACTGCTCCGGAGCATCGCAATGAACCGGTGCAGCCTATTCCGCAAAAACTGCCTACCGATGCGCAAAAAGTGGCGTTGGGTTTTACGCTGTATCATGATCCCCGTTTATCGGCTGATAGCACCATTTCATGTGCACATTGCCATGCGTTAAATGCGGGTGGCGTTGATGGCAGAAAAACGTCGATTGGTGTTGGTGGTGCCGTTGGACCGATTAACGCACCGACGGTATTTAACTCAGTATTTAACGTTGAGCAGTTCTGGGATGGTCGTGCGGCAACATTGCAGGATCAGGCGGGTGGACCGCCGTTGAACCCGATTGAAATGGCGTCGAAATCCTGGGACGAAATTATTGCTAAGCTGGAAAAAGATCCGCAGCTTAAAGCGCAGTTCCTCGAAGTCTATCCGCAAGGTTTCAGTGGCGAAAATATTACTGATGCTATTGCTGAATTTGAGAAAACATTAATTACGCCGGATTCCCCATTTGATAAATGGTTGCGTGGAGATGAGAATGCGCTGACGGCGCAACAGAAAAAAGGCTATCAATTATTTAAAGATAATAAATGTGCAACTTGTCATGGTGGTATTATTCTCGGCGGACGTTCTTTCGAGCCGTTGGGGCTGAAAAAAGACTTTAACTTTGGGGAAATTACGGCGGCGGATATTGGTCGTATGAATGTTACTAAAGAAGAGCGTGATAAATTGCGTCAGAAAGTACCCGGTTTACGTAACGTTGCTTTAACGGCACCGTACTTCCATCGCGGTGACGTGCCGACGCTGGACGGGGCGGTAAAACTGATGCTGCGCTATCAGGTAGGCAAAGAGCTGCCGCAGGAAGATGTGGATGATATCGTAGCTTTCCTGCACAGTCTGAACGGGGTATATACGCCGTATATGCAGGATAAACAATAATTAATTTGATCGCCCGAACAGGAATGTTTGGGCGATTTTTATTACGACAATAAAGTCTGTTTTTAATATTATCATGTTAAACGTTTATATTATAAAAAGTCCTTTTTCTGCTTAGGATTTTGTTATTTAAATTAAGCCGGTAATGCCTTGCTTCCATTGCGGATAAATCCTACTTTTTTATTGCCTTCAAATAAATTTAAGGAGTTCGAAATGGACCAGAAGCTGTTAACGGATTTCCGCTCAGAACTACTCGATTCACGTTTTGGCGCAAAGGCCATTTCTACTATCGCGGAGTCAAAACGATTTCCGCTGCACGAAATGCGCGATGATGTCGCATTCCAGATTATCAATGATGAATTATATCTTGATGGCAACGCTCGTCAGAACCTGGCCACTTTCTGCCAGACCTGGGACGACGAAAACGTCCATAAATTGATGGATTTGTCGATCAACAAAAACTGGATCGACAAAGAAGAATATCCGCAATCTGCAGCTATCGACCTGCGTTGCGTAAACATGGTTGCTGACCTGTGGCATGCGCCTGCGCCAAAAAACGGTCAGGCCGTTGGCACCAACACCATTGGCTCTTCCGAGGCCTGTATGCTCGGCGGGATGGCGATGAAATGGCGTTG
>NZ_VNXE01000121.1:0-325 GCF_009820115.1 Escherichia sp. HH41S | reverse complement strand
GTGGCGTCCCCTAGGGGATTCGAACCCCTGTTACCGCCGTGAAAGGGCGGTGTCCTGGGCCTCTAGACGAAGGGGACACGAAAATTGCTTATCACGCGCTGCGTGATATTTTCGTGTAGGGTGAGCTTTCATTAATAGAAAGCGAACGGCCTTATTTTCTTCAGCCTCACTCCCAACGCGTAAACGCCTTGCTATTCACTTTTCATCAGACAATCTGTGTGAGCACTGCAAAGTACGCTTCTTTAAGATAAGGAGGTGATCCAACCGCAGGTTCCCCTACGGTTACCTTGTTACGACTTCACCCCAGTCATGAATCACAAAGTGG